>CAYYZZ010000377.1:0-2834 GCA_964476235.1 uncultured Streptomycetaceae bacterium
GCGCGTTCCAAAATACGCCCGAAAACAAAGGCGTATAGACGGTCCGCCCGTCGATTAGCACCAGCAGCTTGTTCCCGACCGAATTGTTGAATCCGCGGGCGCTAATGGCGTAGCTGTTGGCGTTCGTTCGCGCCACCAGCAGGTTGGGCGCCAAGCGCAGGATTTCAGGAATGCTGGTTGCGCCCGAGCGGCGGATATCCTCCTGTGTGATCACGTAAATGGACGCGGGCGCGTCCGCCAGGCGTTCCGCCCGCCGGGACACCGATGTCACTTCGATGTTGCTCAGCTGCTCGAGGGAAAGATCGGCAAGACTGGCTGTTTGCAGCTCGGCCGCCTGGACCGGAAGCAGGACGAGCGCGGCCAGCGCGCAAACCATGAGGGACATCCCCCGCGCGGGCTTCTCACGAAATGCCCGGGAAAAAGTACAGCGGTGGACGTGGTGGATATCTCCCCGAAGATATCCGCTGCGATGCCGAGCGACTTCCCTGTTACAGGTTGACACGCCCACACTCCCCTCCTCCCGATGAAACGCCGGGAGACACCAGCTTCAGGCGGGGGCTGAGCCTGGCGAGGACATGCCGCAGGAGCGAGGCGGCATGCACCTACTATTGATCGACTTGTTACCTGGGCAGCGAGTATGAGGCTGCCGGTTCTGTTATAAACGTGAATTCAACCAGTTGCAAGCTTAAGCTAAAACATCAGTGACATATTGGACTCCGGGCCTTGGTCTACTCACGGCTTCGGAGGCGGAAAGCATGGCTGCGGGACAATCCAGCCCCCGAATCGCTAATTCCGGTGGCGCCCGGTTTTTTCAAGTCTTTGATTGTATAAAGCTTCTCTGCGGAAGCCAGCAGTTCTTTGGCTACTTCCGCTACCGCCCGCCTCTGGGAACGGGCATTGGCCCGCAAGAGTTCGAATGCCTGGTCGCGATTGAGCCGGTCGCGCATCATCAACAAACCCACGGCCATGCTGATCTCCCGCGAGCCGGCAAGCGCGGTGGTGAGCTGTTCCTCGGTTTGTAGCAGCTTCTTGATCTCGCTCGCTCGCGTGAGGGCAGTCGCAATCGACGGTGCGATCTGCTGGATGTCGAGCGGCTTGACGAGATAGCCGAGCGCGCCTTCCTCGGCAGCCTGCCTGACGATCTCGTGGTCCCGGTACTCGGAGAGGCACAGGAACGGCACCCCAGCCCGCTCGCGCAGCTGCCCGCCCAGCTCGATGCCGCTCATCCCCGGCATGCGCACATCGAGCACAGCGAGGTCCGGCGTGTCGCGCGCGGCAATCCCAAGTGCATCGTCGCCGCTCGCCGCCTCGGTTACGCGGTAGCCAGCGGCGCGCAACCCGTCCGAGAGCTCCGCCACCAGCGGCCCATCGTTGTCTATCACCATGATGTGACGTTGTGCCTCTTTCCTGTCCTGCCCCGCCATCTTCCACTCACCTCACAAGCACTTTTTGCCGCCCTGCGGTCGCTATGCAGAAAAACTGCTGCGCAGCGCCCCTTGCAGTCCGTGGTCCATCCCGGCTATCGCTCGCAATTCACCAGGCTCTCGATCACCGGGATGAGCTCCCTGTTGATCGCGCGCTTGGACACAAACGCCCTCGCACCGGCCTTCCTAGCGGCGGAACGATGGCTCAAGTCGTCGAAGCCCGAAACCATGACCACCAATGTGTGGGGTGAACGCTCAAGAACCATCCGCGTGCCGTCGACCCCGTCCATCCCCGGCAGCCGGAAGTCCATGAAGACGATGTCCACCTTCTCGGCCTCGACGATCTTCAGCGCCTCGTCCACGGTCCCCGCCTCGTGAAGCCGGAACTGGCCGAACGAAGCCTGAATCCGCTCGCGCAGGGCCCGTCTGACGGCATCGTGGTCCTCCACTATCAATGCAACAGCGTCCTGCAGTAAGTCCGCGCTCATCGGTCAACCTCCGGCACGTCGTATATGGGCCGCGCCGTGCAACCGGCGATCTTTCCGGACACGGACAGCCGGATTGAAATCTACCCGAGGAAGGGAAATGGACGCTGTCGGGCGTGGCCGACAATCAGCGTCGGGATTTTCCTGACAGGCGTACCGGCGCCGCTGCTATTCGAGCGGCGTGATGCCGTGCTGGATGGCGAATTTGACGAGCGTGGCGAAGTCGTGGATATCGAGCTTTTCCATCATGCGGGCGCGGTAGGTTTCCACGGTCTTCGGTGAAAGCGAGAGCGTGCCCGCGATATCCGCTATGGCGTGTCCTTCCGCGAGCATCTGCAACACCTGGCGCTCGCGGGAGCTGAGGCGCTCCAGCGGATCTTCCGAGGCGGTCTTGTGCACGGCCTGGTCGATCACGCCGTCGGCCAGTTCTTTACTGAGGTAGCGCCTTCCCTGGTGGACCACCCTGATCGCCTCGACGACTTCCTTCGCGGCGGACTTCTTGACGACGTAGCCGGTGGCGCCGGCCTGCAGCGCGCGCAGGACATGTACCCGGTTGGAGTACATCGACAGGATGATGACGTGGGTCTCGGGACAACGCTCGCGAATCAGGTGTGTGGCTTCGGTGCCGTTCAAGATGGGCATCGCGTGATCGATCAGAACGACGTCGGGGCGCGTCTCTATCGCGTGGCGTACCGCCTCGCGGCTGTCCTGGACGCACGCGACGACCTCCATGTCCGGCTGGGCCTCGACGACGAAGCGCAGCCCTTCGGCTACGACCCCGTGATCATCCGCGATAAGAACTCTGATTGCCATATCAGAGGGGGATACGCACCACGACGCGCGTTCCGCGTCCGGACGCGGCTCCGATCTCGAACCGGCCGCCGACCGCCTGCGTCCGCTCCCGCATCGTCACCATGCCCAGTCC
>CAYYZZ010000378.1:0-2833 GCA_964476235.1 uncultured Streptomycetaceae bacterium
TCCTGCACCTTCTTCTCGTAAGCGAGCACCTTCTGCACGCTCGGGCGCTCCCGCATGCGCTCGAAGTGCGCCGTGCAGTTCCTGAAGGCCGAGAGTTCGAGCTGGAAGGACAGCGCGCGCTTGAAGCACCAGAAAAAATACGCGTCGCAGGCGGTGAAGTGCGGGAAGAACCACTCGCGGCCGGCCAGCAGATCGTCGACGACCTTGAGGTCCTCGAACAGCAGCTTGTTGGCGACCCGCTTCACGCTTTCCTCCGAGTCGGGCAAATCGCAGTAGTTCTGCGGCCGGGCATTGGGCGTGAGGTGCGGGTGTATGCCCGAGGCGCAGAAGGCCATCAGCGAAATCGCCTTGATCTCCTCCTTCGGGTCCGTTGGCAGCAGCTTCGCCTTGGGAAACTGGCGGTTGATCCAGATCTGCAGGGCGACGTTCTCCGTCAGCGGCTCGCCGTCGATGACGAGCACCGGCACCTTGTGCTTGGGATTGAGCTTCAGGAACTCGGGAGTGCGGTTGCCGCCCTTGCGCGTGTTGATAGCCTGCACCTCGAAATCCGCGCCGGCCTCGGTGAGCGTGACGAACGGCACCAGCGCGCAGGTCATGGGGGCGAAGTAAAGCGTCAGCTTCATCTCTCGATCTCCAGCAGGGGATTCTGGAATTCTAGCAGCACAACGGCCGGGCCGTGATTCATGCGAAAATGATTCCGATGCCATCAAGGAGCGCCGCGTATATGAGGCGATCGGCGGTTGGCCTGATCGCCGCGCTGGTCTCGTTCATCGGTCTCGCGCATCCCGGCGCCGCGCAGGCATCCGCGCTGAAGGGCCGCGGCGATCCGGTCGCCGGGATCGCCGCCCGCGCCGATGCGGAATTCACGCGCTTCATCCGCACGACATCGCGCGCCCGGTCCATCGTCCCCGGTCCCAAGCCGCTCCCCGGAAATGCCCGTGCCGCAGGTCCGGCCGCCGTCACGCGCGCCGACAAGCCGGTCGTCACCGCGACGGCAACGGGCGCAGGACAGGCCGGCTACGTTCACTACTTCATCATCAAGCTGCCGGACGACACGCTGGAGATCCAGGTCGGCATCGAGCTGCCCGATCAGCGGATCGCCTGGTCGTTCCCGGATCTGGGGGTCACCCTATCGCCGTTCATCGAATCGGGGGTCGTGGCGGCAGGCGGGAAAGAATACGAAGTCTGGCACCTCTACGGGATCCGCCCTTTTCCGGACGATGCCGCCATGGCCGTGCTGCGGAAGGAACTCGCGGATCGCATCCATCCCTGGGTCAAGGCGGGAATACCCTATTGCGAGAACGACGGCCCGCGCAGCAATTGCATGAGCTGCCTCGGTTTGGTGCTGCGGGCGCTGTTCCCCGGCCGGAGTAGCGACTACCCCGATCTGCCCCGCGACTTCTGGCGCGCGGGGTCCGCCTCGAATTACACGACCCGGGACCTGCTGCTCTATCTCACCGGGATGCTCGAACTCCCGAGCCGGGAAGCCCGCCTCCAGCGCATCGCCAGGCTGACGCTGCCGGATGAATTGCGCGAGTACCTGGAGGAGCTCGTTTATGCGATGGGCGCATTCGAGTCGGCTGCCTCGGCGAGCGCAGTCAAGCCGCAGGGCTCGGCGCAGAAGCGCCCGACCGCCCGCTCCTCCAAGGTCGGCACCCGCTCCACCCTCCGCAGGAGGTTGTAGAAAAGCCTCACCGCCAAGGCCGCAAAGACCGTTAGGGAAAATAAAAGCTTCACCGGCTCTCGCGCCGAATGCTGTAGTAGGTGCCGGCGAAGATCACCGCGGCTCCCAGCAGGATCGAGAACTCGAGCGGCTCGCCGTAGAACAGCATGCCGACCCCGGCGATCAGCGGCAGCCGGAGAAAGTCGATCGGGACGACGATCATGGCGTCGGCGATACGGAAGGCCCGCGTCATGCAGAAATGCGCGACGAGCCCGCTCGCGCCGACCGCGATGACCCAGGGCAAATCGGCAAGCCCGGGGGTGACCCACCCGGGCAGCGCGGGGAAGAAGCCGAGCGGGACCTGGATCGCCGCCATGTAGAACAGGATGGCGAGCGCCGAATCGCTCTGCGAGAGGCGCTTGGTGACGATCATGATCGAGGCGTAGGCGAATGACCCGGCCAGCATCACCAGCGCCGCGGGCGACACCTCCGCGAAGCCGGGTTTCAGGATGATGAGTATTCCGACCAGTCCCAGGGCGAGCATGACGGCCCGGCCGCGGTTCAAGCGCTCGCCCAGGATCAGCATGGCCAGCACGGCGGTCCATATCGGCATGGTGAACTCGATCGCGAAGACGGTCGCGAGCGGCAGCATCCCGATCGCGTACACCCATGCGTACTGGCCGCCGAAGTGCAGCACGTTGCGGACCACGTGCAGGCCGAACCGCTGCGTGCGCAAAGCCTGCCACCCGAAGACCGGCAGGATGGCGAGCACGATGACGAGCGATACGAGGCTGCGCAGGAACAGGATCTCGAAGCTGCCCATGGTGCGCAACAACTCGCGCACGGCGACCGCCATGACCGAGAACGACAGCACCGCGCCGCCCATCCACAGGGCGCCGCGCACAGCGGCTGGCATTCTTTCCTTAAGGGAACTGCTTGAGTCGTGATGCGTGAGTCGTGAGTCGGCCCGGCTATCGTCGCCCGTCACTTCGTCACCGCGTCACTCATCACTCATCACTCATCACTCATCACCCATCACTGAGTTTTCATGCCGATCTGCTTGATCAGCAGGGCAAGCTCTTTGTACTCGTCACGCTGCATCTTGTCGAAGTGCTCGGGCGGGCCGAACCGGGGCTCCGCGCCCTGCTGCACGATTTTCTCGCGCGTGGC
>CAYYZZ010000379.1:0-2805 GCA_964476235.1 uncultured Streptomycetaceae bacterium
GCGCGTTCCTCTTTCGGCAAGGCCAAGCCGCACGTCGCGAAATCCGAGGGCGAGGGGACGGTCACGCGCATCGCCGCGGTTCAGCTCGCTTCCGGCCCCAACGTGAAGGGCAACCTGCAGGAAGCGGGCCGGTTGATCGAGATGGCGGTGGCGCAGGGCGCGAAGCTGGTGGCGCTGCCGGAATACTTCGCGATCATGGGCCTGCGCGACCAGGACAAGGTCAAGGCGCGCGAGAAGCCGGGCGAAGGCCCGATCCAGGAATTTCTCTCGAGCACGGCGCGCCGGCACGGCATCTGGCTGGTCGGCGGATCGGTGCCGCTCGAATCCTCGAGCCCGGACAAGGTGCGCAACAGCAGCCTGGTCTACGACGACCGGGGCAAGCTCGCCGCGCGCTACGACAAGATCCACCTCTTCGGCTTCGAGATGGGCAAGGAGCGCTACGAGGAGGAACGCACCATCGAGCCCGGCAAGGACGTGGTGACGGTGGACGCGCCGTTCGGCCGGCTGGGGCTTTCCATCTGCTACGACCTGCGTTTCCCCGAGCTCTACCGCGCGATGAAGCCGGTGGACATCATCCTCGTGCCATCGGCCTTCACCGAGACCACCGGCAAGGCGCACTGGGAGACGCTGATCCGGGCGCGCGCCATCGAGAACCTCGCTTACGTGCTGGCGCCGGCGCAGGGCGGCTATCACCTGAGCGGGCGCGAGACCCATGGCGACAGCATGATCGTGGACCCGTGGGGCGTGGTGCTCGACCGCCTGCCGCGCGGATCGGGCGTGGTGGTGGCCGGCGTCAACCTGCAGCACCTGCGCAATCTGCGGCAGAGCTTGCCGGCGTTGACGCACCGGACCCTGCACCGGTGCTAGTCAGAGGTCTAAGGTTTCAAGTCTCAAGTCTAAAGTTGAAACCCGCGCAATGTGCCATTACATTCTATACATGGTCCATAATCCCGGTTTAACTGGCTAAACGATTGTGAACTCAGACGTCAAACTTGAAACTTTAAACATTAGACCTGAGACCGCTTTCGCGACGGCGAACGCGACCTTGCTGGCGCCGTACGCGCTCGATGCGAACCGGCTGGACACCGTGTTCGGCCAGATCCTGGCGCACCGGGTGGACTACGCCGACCTTTATTTCCAGTACGCGCGCAGCGAGTCCTGGAGCCTGGAGGAGGGCATCGTCAAGTCCGGCAGCTTCAACATCGACCAGGGCGTCGGCGTGCGCGCGGTGAGCGGGGAGAAGACCGCGTTCGCCTATTCCGACGACATCAGCCTGCCCGCGCTGGAAGCCGCAGCCCAGACGACGCGGGCGATCGCGCGCCAGGGACAGGCGGGACGCACCCAGGTGGCGAAGCGCGCCACGGGGCACAACCTCTACGTCCCGCACGATCCGATCG
This sequence comes from uncultured Streptomycetaceae bacterium, assembly GCA_964476235.1. GTDB lineage: Bacteria > Pseudomonadota > Gammaproteobacteria > Burkholderiales > SG8-41 > SG8-41. Next base: position 1,398 of record CAYYZZ010000379.1, read on the forward strand.
CGAGCCTGCAGGACCCGATGAAAGTCGCGCTGCTCGAGCGCGTCGAGCGCCAGGCGCGCGCCCTCGATCCGCGCGTGACGCAGGTCATGGCCTGGCTCGCCGGCGAGTACGAAGTGGTGCTGGTTGCCCGCTCGGACGGCGTGCTCGCCGCCGACGTGCGCCCGCTGGTGAGGCTCTCGCTGCAGGTCATCGTCGAGCAGGACGGCCGGCGCGAGCAGGGCAGCGCGGGCGGGGGCGGGCGCTTCGACTACGCCTACTTTACCGATGACGTGCTCGCGGATTACGCGAAAAAAGCGGTGGACCAGGCGCTCGTCAATCTCGAGGCGCGGCCGGCGCCGGCGGGCACCATGACGGTGGTGCTGGGCTCGGGCTGGCCGGGCGTACTGCTGCACGAGGCGATCGGCCACGGGCTGGAAGGCGACTTCAACCGCAAGGGCACTTCCGCGTTCAGCGGGCGCATTGGCGAGCGGGTGGCGGCGCCCGGCGTCACGGTAGTGGACGATGGCACGCTGGCGCGCCGGCGCGGCTCGCTCAACGTGGACGACGAGGGGCACCCCACGCAATGCAACACGCTGATCGAGAACGGCGTGCTGAAGGGCTACATGCAGGACAGCCTGAACGCGCGGCTGATGAAAGTCCCGCCCACCGGCAACGGCCGGCGCGAGTCGTACGCGCACATCCCGATGCCGCGCATGACCAATACCTACATGCTGAACGGCGACAAGCCGCGCGAGGAGATCATCGCTTCGGTGAAGAATGGCCTCTACGCCGTCAACTTCGGCGGCGGGCAGGTGGACATCACCAGCGGCAAGTTCGTGTTCTCCGCATCCGAGGCCTACGTGATCGAGAACGGGAAGGTAACCTATCCCGTGAAGGGCGCGACGCTGATCGGCAACGGGCCGGACGTGCTGACGCGCGTGGCGATGATCGGCAACGACATGGCGCTCGACCCGGGCGTGGGCACCTGCGGCAAGGAAGGCCAGAGCGTGCCGGTTGGCGTCGGCCAGCCCACCATGCGCATCGACGGGCTGACCGTCGGCGGCACCGTCTAGAAATCCGTGATTCGTGATTCGTGAATCATGATTCGTGAAAACGGATCACGGGGCAGGATTTTGCGATTCACGACTCATCACTCACGACTCACGCCTTTGGCTGGAATTAATGTTGCGTTATAATCTCTTGATTTCTCAGGCAGAAGGCAAAATGCAATACCGCACCGACGACATCCGGATCAAGGAGATCAAGGAACTCGTGCCGCCGTCGCACGTGCTGCGCGAGTTCCCGCTCTCCGAGAAGGCCGCGAAGACGACCTACGAGACGCGGCAGGCGATCCATCGCATCCTGCACGGGGCGGACGACCGGCTGCTGGTGATCATGGGGCCGTGCTCGATCCACGACGTGAAGGCGG
>CAYYZZ010000380.1:0-2798 GCA_964476235.1 uncultured Streptomycetaceae bacterium
TTGATGCGCACCACCACGTCCGCGCCGCCGCGCCGGACGCGCGCGGCGTTCTTCTCGACCAGCGTGCGCGCTTTTTCCTTCTCCGCGGGCGGCACGGCATCCTCGAGGTCGAGCTGGATCACGTCGGCGGCGCGGGTGTGCGCCTTCTCGACGAACTTCTCCACGTTGACCGGCACGTAGAGCAGGGAACGCCAGACCGGCAATTCGGGTTTCATTCTGCATCCTCCTTGTTCTGGGAATCGCCTTCGCACACGGCGCCCGCGGCGAGCAGTTGCGCATAAGCGGCGTCATCCAGGCCGAGCCCGGCGAGGAGCGAGCGGTTGTGCTCGCCCAGGCGCGGGGCGGGTGTGCGGATCGAACCCGGGGTGCCCGACAGCCGGGGCACCACGTGATGCATCGGGAACGACTTCATGTCGGGATCGGGATAGTCGGCGACGAGCTCGCGCGCGAGCACGTGCGGGTCTTCGAGTATCTGCCGGATGTCGTAGATCGGGCCGATCGTCACCTCGGCCTGGTCGAAGAACGAGACGTTCTCCGCCTGGGTGCGCCCGGCAACGAAGCTGCCGATGATTGCGTCGAGGGCTTCGGCATTCTTTACTCGTTCGGCGTTGGTACGGTAGCGCGGGTCCTCGATCAGGTCCGGCCGGCCGATCGAGCGGAACAGCCGCTCGGCCATCTTCTGCGTGGACGAGGACAGGCACACGTAGAGTCCGTCCTTGCAGCGGTAGGCGTTGCGCGGGCCGGCGTTGGTCGAGCGGCTGCCGGTGCGCGGCTTCACCTTGCCGGTCAGCCGGTAATTGGCAGCCTGCGGTCCCAGCACGGCGAACAGGGGATCGAGCAGAGGCAGGTCGATCACCTGGCCGCGCCCGCCGCGCTGCTCCACTTCGCGCAGCGCGATCATCACGGCTGCCGCGCCGTACAACCCCGCGACGGTGTCGGCCAGGTACATCGGCGGCAGCACCGGCTCGCGGTCGGCGAAGCCGTTGAACGAGGCGAAGCCGGACATGCCTTCGACCAGCGTGCCGAAGCCGGGGCGCCGCTGGTAGGGCCCGTCCTGGCCCCAGCCGGAGATGCGCACGATGACGAGTTTCGGGTTCAACTCGAGCAGCCGTTGCGGCGCGAGCCCCATGATCTCCAACGTGCCGGGGCGGAAGCTCTCGACGAAGATCGCGGCCGAGGGCACGAGGCGCGCGAGCAGGTCGCGCGCTTCCGGCTTGCGCAGCTCCAGGCCGAGGCTCTTCTTGTTGCGCGCGTAGAGCTTCCAGTTGGTCTGCACGCCGTTGGTTTGCCACGCGCGCAGGGTGTCGCCCGCCGCCGGCTCGACCTTGATCACCTCCGCGCCGAAGTCGCCGAGAACCTGCGTCAGCATGTTGCCGGCGACGAGACGCGACAGATCGAGTACCCGCACGCCGTCGAGCGTCCCTCTGGCGCGGGGCTGATAGTCCCTGCGGGGCAAGATGCTGCCAGTCACGCCGCAAACCGGAATTTAGCCGCCAAGGCGCCAAGCACGCCAAGAAAAGCGGCGACAACAATCCAACTGCGACGCATCGGGAAAATGCTGGTGGTTCGTGTTTTTTTCATGTTCATGATTGGGCGAGACGCCCAGTCATTCGGGCTTGATGTTGGCTTCGAGGGCGACCTTGCGCCAGCGCGTGATCTCGTTCGCCACGAACTGGGTGAACTGCTCGCGCGACATGACGCTGGGCTCCGCGCCCTCAGTGGCAAAGCGCTGCTTCAAATCGGGAGACTGTAGCGCCTTGGTCAGTTCAGTGGCCAGGCGGTTGATGATGTCGTTCGGCGTCCTGGACGGCGCCGCGAGGCCCCACCAGAACTCGGCGGCGTAGCCGGGCACGCCGGACTCGCTGATCGTCGGCAGCGCGGGCATGAAGGATGAGCGCTTTTCGCCGCCGGTCGCGATCGCCTTCAGCCGCCCGGCCTGCACCTGGGTCATGGCGGAAGGCAGGCTGGTCATCACGAGTTGCACGTGCCCGCCCATGAGGTCGATCAGCGCCGGGGCCACGCCCTTGTACGGTACGTGCACGATGTTGATGCCGGCCATGCGGCGGAACATCTCCGTGAACATGTGGTTGATGCCGCCATTGCCGGTGGAACCGTAATTGATCTGGCCGGGCCGGGTCTTCGCGAGCTGTACCAGCTCCTTCACGGTCTTCACCGGCAACGACGGATGGACGCACACCAGCATCGGGCCGCGAGCCATCATGCCGATGTAGGCGAAATCGCTCATCGGGTCGTAGGCCATCTTCGTGCGTAACGCCGCGTTCGTCGCAAACGACGCCTGCACGTTCAGTATCGAGTAGCCGTCGGGCGCTGATTTCGCGACGTTATCCGCGCCGATCATGCCGCCGGCGCCGCCGCGGTTGTCGACGAGAATTTGCTGGCCGAGCCCCGGCGTCATGGCCTGTGCGGTGATCCTGGAGAGCACGTCGTTGCTGCCGCCGGGCGGGTAGGGCACGACCAGGCGCACGGGTTTGGCGGGATAGGGCTGCGCCGGGACGGCGCTCGCAAACGCCAGCAGGCTGAAAGCCAGGCAAGCGGCTCGTAGCACGCTCATCGTTTTCCTCCGTTAGCGGTGCTCGGCGCCGCTCGCGAGCTGGCGCTCGATCTGGCGCGACTCGCCTTTCAGCAGCTGGGCGATCTCGGTCGCGCGCTTGTCGCTCATGCGGCTGGTGATCGTGGAAACCGACAGCGCGGCGAACGCGATGCCGCTCAGGTTGCGCAACGCCTGGCCCACCGAGCGCACGCCGGCCAGTCCCGGCACTTCGCGCATGGCGTAGCCC
>CAYYZZ010000381.1:0-2775 GCA_964476235.1 uncultured Streptomycetaceae bacterium
AGGCGCCGGGACGCATGAGCCCTTCCGGATTGATGAACCGCTTCTCAGCCATGGTGCTCCTCCCTTTCAGTGAAGATCAATAAAAGAACTGCGATGGGTTTCGGCTTTTTTCCCTCTGGGATCTCTGTGATCTCTGTGGCCGATGCTTTTTCGGGGTTGATTACTTTCCTGCGGCGTGGCGGTCCAGGAAAGCGCCGAGCTGCGCCACCCATTCCGGGCGCGCGAAGATGAAGCCTTCATTGTGGCCACCGCGCATCTCCAGGAACACTTTCGGCTCGTTGGCCGACTCGAACAGTTTTTTCCCGTGGGCGTACGGCACGATGTCGTCATCCCGGCTATGCGCGATGAATACGGGCGAGCTGATCCGCTTCAGGTTCGCAAGGTTGTCGTAACCGATCCGGCTGATCAGGCGCACCGGCAGGAACCAGTAGATCTCCGCGCCGAGATCGGTTGCTGAAGTGAAGGTCGAGAACAGCAGCACCGCCCGCGGACCGATCCTGGCCGCCAGCCAGGTCGTCACGGCCCCGCCGAGGGACTCTCCCGCGATCACGACGTCCTGAGGCTTTGCCTGCCGCGCGTCGCGCAGGTGAACCCACGCCGCTTCGGCGTCGCGGTAAGTACCCTCCTCCGAGGGCCTGCCGGTGCTCTTGCCGTAGCCGCGATAACCCACGATGAGGGTCGAGTAACGCAGGCGATGGAACATCAGCAGATAGTCCAGGCGGTGAGAGAGGTTGCCGGCGTTGCCGTGGAAGAACAGAACCGTGCCGCGCGCCCCTTCGGCCGGCACCCACCATGCCTGGAGGATCTCGCCATCGCTGGTCGGGATCTCCACCGTCTCGAATTTGAGCCCGTAGGATTGCGGCGTGACCGTGACCTCGCGCCCGATCTCGGGGTAGTAAACCAGCCGTGACTGGAACAGGAACACGAGCGCCAGCACCACCGCGTAGGCGATGGCGACCGAGATCAGGATTTCCCACACCATGCGCGGCATCGCTGCTACCAGCGGAACGTCGCGCCGATCAGGAGCACCGTGTCGGTCTCCGCGCGATTGAGGCCCTTGCGCAGGCCGATATCGAAGTCAATCTTCTCGGTCGGCGAGTATATGAGGCCCGCCATCGCAAATTGGGCATGACGCCCGGGCAGGAAAGGATCATTGCGCGCCTCGTTCGTGCGGACGCCAAGCTCGCCCACCAGCCTCAGGTCCTTACGCACGATGTATTCGGCACCGCCAGATATGCGCCAAAGGTCGCTGCGATTATCAGCCTGGTCCTGCGGCAATTTGAAGCGCGCGCGGGAGTACGCAACATTCGCGAGCCAGACCCATGGCTCTGCCTCGTAATCGGCGATCAGGTTCACTCCCCACGACGCCCGGCCATTGCCGAGGCCGCGAGTTTCGTCGCCCGTCGGCAGCGACACGCCCGGCTTGAGCGCCAGGCTGAAGCCACCCTGCTCGTAGAAGCGCCATTTCAGCTCGAGCGTGCTATCGGACTTGCCGCTCGCATCCTCGGTGACGGCCCCGTTCTCGGAGACGCGGTTGCGGAGGTGATTCAATCCGACCGCCACGTCGAGCGTATCCAGCAATCCGTACGTCAGGACAGGATTGAACAGGGTCGATCGGCTGCGCTGCTGCACCGGCCCCGCCCCCGTGTCCGCGGAACGGCTGTTGCGGTCGCGCTGGGCCATCAACTCGAGCTGCCAGTTGCCCGCGCCCTGCGTTCCGGCGTCGTCGGTGACGAATGGATGCCCCCCAAAAGCCAAGGGAAAAGGGGAAAGGGAAAAGGGAAAAGGAGAAAAAACCAGGGATAGAGCGAGAACCAATCGCAAGGTAATGCCTGTGTAACGCACGCCTTTTCCTACCTTTAGTTCTGCCACTTTTGCCTTTTCCCTTTAATCTACCTTGGCGCCGGACTCCCTGACCACCTTCGCCCACTTGGCGAAGTCAGCCCGGATCACCTTGCCGAATTCCTCCGGCGTGCCGCCGGCGACATCCGCCCCCTGCGAGGCGAGCCGGTTTCGGAGATCGGCCGAGGCGAGCCCGGCGTTGAATTCCTTATTCAGGCGTGTGACGATCGTGCGTGGCGTCCCCGCCGGCGCGAGTATGCCGAACCAGTTCACCACCTCGTAACCCGGCACGGTCTCCGCGATCGCGGGCAGGTCGGGGAACGACGGCGAGCGCTTCGGGCTCGTCACCGCCAGGCCGCGCAGCTTGCCGGCCCTGACCTGGGGCGAGAGCGGCACCGCGCTGGAAATGGTAAGCCTGACCTGGCCGCCCAGCATGTCCGTGATCATCGGCCCAACGCCCTTGTACGGGATGTGCACCAGGTCGACGCCGGCCATGCTCTTGAACAACTCCATGGCAAGGTGGCTGGACGAGCCGCTGCCGCCCGAGCCGTAATTGAGCTGGCCCGGCGCGGCTCCCGCGTGCGCGATCAGTTCCTTCACCGACTTCGCCGGGAGCGCCGGATGCGACGCCATCATCAGCGGCACCGCCACGAACTGCACCACGGGCTGGAAATCCCTGATCGCGTCGTAGGCGACCTTCTTGTAGAGGTGCGGGTTGATCACGTGCGGGATCGAGGTGAACAGCAGCGTGTAGCCGTCGGGATTGGCCCGCGCCGCCGTCTCGGTCGCGATCAGCCCGCCCGCGCCGCCGCGGTTGTCCACCACCACCTGCTGGCCGACGCCCTCGGTAAGCCGCTGGGCGGCGATGCGCCCGAGGATGTCCGCCGCGCCGCCCGGCGGGAATCCCACGATCAGCCGGATCGGCCGGTCGGG
>CAYYZZ010000382.1:0-2752 GCA_964476235.1 uncultured Streptomycetaceae bacterium
GCAACCCCGACGGGCAGATCGCCGCCATCGTCACCCAGACGCAGATCGTCATCCCAACGAAATCCTAGGTCCGTACGGTCATCCAGGATTGTGGTCGGCAATCCGTTTCGGGTGGGCTGTGCGCCAGCGGTCAATCTCCGGATTTCGTTGAATCGTGAAGTACCGAAAAGAGTTTTTCTGATAAAACGGCGTGCGGGCGATGCGAATATCCTTCCGATGCGATTATCCGCACGGCGTTTAGTGCTAGGATTTCATTGTTGTAGAAGCAGAATGAAGGAGAAATGATGAGCACAGTCACATTGGTCGTTCCGGAAGCGCCGGTACCCGAGGCCGCGGTCGCTGCTGAAAGCCGCAAGGCGGGCAAGGGCGGGCTGCGGTTGGGCGTGCTCGACAACAGCAAGGGCAACGCTGATCACCTCCTGCGGTTCATCGTGGAAGGGGTGAAGGCCGCGCTGCCGGTCGCGTCGGTCGTGATGACGCGCAAAGGCAGCGTCAGCCTGCCGGCGCCGGCCGACGTTCTCGATCAGCTTACCCGGGAAGCGGACTTCGTCGTCAGCGCGATGGCCGACTGAGGGTCATGCACGTCGTGGAGTGTCCACGACATGTGTGAGCTTCGGAAGCGCGGCCTCGTCACCGCCGTCATCTGCTCCGAACCCTTCCTCAAGCTGGGGAAGACGCAGGCGCGCGTATTCGGCGTGCCGGACCTGCCGTTGCTGCTGATTCCGCACCCGCTCGGCGGCCTCGACCTCGCAGGGGTCAAGGGGCGCGCCGGGCACGCGATCCCGAAAGTGCTGGAGATCATCAAGGACAGCTTCAAGTAACGCCGGGAGATCGGGAGATCGGGAAATCGGGAGATGGGAAAACAGAAAGAACTGCTTTACCGGTTTTTCGCCCTCCCGCCCTCCCGCCCTCCCGCTCTCACGACCTCCCGTATTCTAGAAATGATGGACCAGACAATGAGCAATGGCATCGCTGAACTGTTGAAGGTCCCGGGAGCCTCGCTGGAGGCCGAGGACGATTTCGACGCCGTAAACGCGCTCATGCGCGAGCGCGGCTGGAGCGACGGGCTGCCCATCATCCCGCCGACCGCGGCGCGCGTCGAGCGGATGCTCGCTTACTGCGACCGGCCGTGGAACGAGCCGGTGGCGAAGATGGCGCCGCGCTACGGCGAGGCGACGCCGCTGCGGCTCGCCGCCAACGCCGTGATGGCGGGCTGTCGCCCGGAATATTTCCCGCTGCTGGTGCTCGCCATCGAGGCGATGTGCGAGGAGCCGTTCAACCTCTACGCGATCCAGGCGACGACGCACCTGTGCGCGCCGCTGGTGGTCGTCAACGGGCCGGTGGCGAAGGAACTCGACATCAACGCCGGCCACAACGCGTTCGGGCCGGGCTGGCAGGCCAACGCCACCATCGGGCGCGCGATCCGGCTCGCGCTGGTGAATATCGGCGGCGCGATCCCAGGCACCGGTGACATGTCCACCTTCGGCGCGCCGTCCAAGTTCAGCTACCTCGCCGCCGAGAACGAGGCGGAGAGCCCGTGGGATCCGCTGCACGTGGAGCGCGGCGTTCCGCGCGAGGCGAGCGCGGTGACCGTGATCGGCGCCGAGTGCCCGCACAACGTGAACGACCACGAGAGCATCACCGGCGAGGGCATTCTCACCACCATCGCCGGCACCATGCTCGACACCGGCACCAACGACATCTACTACGAGGCGCAGCCGCTCATCGTGATGGCGCCCGAGCACGCGAAGACCGTGGCTGATGGCGGCTACAGCAAGACCGACGCCAAGCGTTTTCTCTACGAGCACGCGCACCTGCCGATGGGACGCTTCTCGAAGGAGAACATCGAGCGGCGGCTGCGCGTCACGTGGAAGGAAAAATACGCCAATGCCGGCCTGGACGCGCCGGTCTACATGGTGCAGCGCCCCGAGGACATCCTGATCGCCGTGATCGGCGGCGCCGGCAAGCACTCCGCCGTCATCCAGACCTTCGGCGCCACCAAGGCCGTTACACGGCCGCTCAAGTTGCGCGACGGGAGCTACGCTCGTTCTGTCGCCGACTTTCGCAGGAAGTGACGCGGTGCGGGTGACCCCAAGGCGTCTCAGGTAAAGCGTCTCAGATGAAGCGTCTCAGATACTTCGTCTCAGGAGAAGCGTGCGACTATACGTTGCCTGCTACGCCTTACCTGAGACGCAGTACCTGAGACGCCTTACCTGCGACGTACCACCTGAGACGCAGTGCCTGAATTCGTCAGCAGTATCCGCCACTAGTTGGGAGGAACAATGAAGTGCTACTACATCAAGTCCGTCAACGGAAAAACCGTGTTCGAGCTGCGCGAAGCGCCCAAGCCGCAGCCCAAGGCGGGAGAGCTGCTGGTGCGCGTGCGCGCGGCATCGCTCAACCGCGGCGAGATACTCGCGAGCATCAGCCTGCACAAGGCGGACGTGCCGCATCCCGCCGGCGGCGATTGCGCCGGCGAGGTCGAGGCGGTGGGGGAGGGCGTCACTTCCTTCAAGCCCGGAGACCACGTGCTCGGGCGCGCGCGGGGTTCTTTCGCCGAATACGTCGTGATGTCCGCTGTCCAGGGGACCTCGAAGCCGGAGCGCCTCACTTGGGAACAGGCGGCCGCGGTGCCGATCGTTTCCGTCACAGCGTACGAAGCCATCTGCCAGTACGGCAAGCTCAAGGCGGGCGAATCGCTGCTCGTCGCCGGCGCCGCCTCCGGCGTGGGCGTGATCGCCGTGCAGATCGG
>CAYYZZ010000383.1:0-2716 GCA_964476235.1 uncultured Streptomycetaceae bacterium
GCGTGAACGCGAACATATGCTGGCCGATGACCTGCGTGACCAGGGCCAGCCAGTAGAGGCGAAAGTCGCGCACTCCGAGCGCGAGGAGAGGATTGGCTTTTTCTTCCACGAAGAAGGGTTGCGTTCCAGGTGATGCGTCTCAGGTGAAGCGTCCCAGATGAAACGTCTCAGGTACTACGTCTTGCAACGCCGTATCTGCGACGCCATATCTGCGACGCTGTATCTGGGACGCCTTATCTGCGACGAATTATCTGCGACGCCTGCTTTTCTTTATGGATCGCAAGCTTACCGCACCGCGGGCCCCGATAACGCGGCCACGAGTTCAGGCACAATGACGTCCATTCCAATGGGCAAACAGCGTATTTCAGCAGGCATGACCCGGTGGTGCGCGCCTTGAGCCGAGCCGAAGGAAGACGTGGCTACGTCGTGGCCGGCCTGCTGCTCGCGGTCGGCGGTGTGGTGTTCTTCTCGCTGCGGCCGCTCTTCATCAAGCTCGCCTATGCTTACGTCACGGATCCCGTGACGCTGCTGGCGCTCCGCATGGTGTTCTCCGTGCCGTTCTTCATCGCGGCGGCGCTCTGGGTGCGCAGCGGGACGGAGCACCGCCCGCTCGCCGGTCGCGAGCTCGCCGCCGTCATCGCCTTAGGCATCCTCAGTTATTACGGGGCGAGTTTTCTCGACTTCCTTGCCCTGCAGTACATCCCGGCGGGGCTGGGACGCCTGCTGCTGTTCACCTATCCGACCATCGTGGTGGTCCTGTCGGCCCTGATGCTCGGCAAGCGCGTGACCGCCCGCGAGATCGCGGCGCTCGCCATCACCTACGCCGGGCTCGCGCTGGTGTTCGCCCCTTCGCTGGGAGGGGAGCAGAAGAATTTCTGGCTGGGCGCCGCGCTCGCGTTTGCGAGCTCGATTCTCTACGCCCTCTACCTCGTCGCCGGAGCCGAGGTCATCACGCGCGTCGGCTCGGTACGCTTCACCGCCTACGCGATGACCGCGGCGAGCGCCGCCTGCATCCTGCAGTTTTTCCTGCTGCGGCCGTTCTCCGCGCTCGACCTGCCGGCGCCGGTATACGGCTACGCGGTCGCGATGGCCATACTCAGTACGGCGGTCCCGGTGTTCATGATCTCGGAGGCGCTGCGCCGGGTCGGCGCCAACACCGTTGCGATCATCGGCGCGCTCGGCCCCGTGACCACGATCGTGTTCGGCTACCTCGGGCTGGAAGAAGTCATGACCCCGCTGCAGCTGGCCGGCTCCGCGCTGGTTCTGGTGGGCGTGGTGGTGATCAGCCTGCGGCCGGCAGCGCCAAAGGCGTGACTCGGCCGGAAGTTGGCAGTTGGCAGTAGTCAGTTGGCAGTAACTGCAAACTGCCCACTGCAAACTGCAAACTTGTCATCCCTCCGCCTTCATCCTTAGTATGGCGTGCCGTCCTTCTTCGTGAAACGCCGCCCTTGCGGTGTCGCCCGTCCCGCGATGTCGTCGTCGGGATAGGTCACGGCATCTTCCGGGCGGCGATCACCCATCTCGAGATAGACGGCATCCCGCTGCGTGCGGTTGACGAGGCAATGGCCGTCGGCTCTTCCCGCGGGGAAACCCGCGCACATGCCGGGAATGAGCCGCTGCTCGCCATCGTTGGTGACGAGGGCGAGTTCCCCGCTCACGATGTAGATGAACTCGTCCTCGTGCGAATGCCAGTGCCGCAGCGCCGAAACAGCGCCGGGCGGGATGGTGGTCAGGTTGACCCCGAAGTTCTTCAGCCCCAACGCGTCGCCCAGCCGCTGCTTGCGGCGCGCGGCAACCCGCGACTTGAACGGTTCCGGGTAGGCAGACCCCGTTACGGCCGGAACGGTGGCGGGATCAAGAGCCGGCATACTGAGTTTCCTGTTCATGGAGTCGTCCCGGATTCTCGGCGCGAGTTGAACGGCCGCAAGGTCCGCTCGAACTCGCGCAGATAAACGAGCATTGCCCGCTTCCGGCAATGTCCCGGTTTATCCCGGTTTTATCGGCACTTTTGTGCGAACGCCTCGCCCGGCGCCAGCCTCTCGGCGCACTTCAAGGCCCCGATCAGGTTGCCGTGGTTGTTCTTCTGCGCGAATTCCGCCGCAGTATTCCCCAGGTAGATCCGTACCCGGGCGTCGGCGCCGGCCCGCAGCAGCCAGAGCGCCGTATCGATATGCCCCTGTATCGCGGCCATCATGAGCGGCGTGTTGACATAGACGACCTCGTCCTCCGCGCCGCCGTTCACCCGCGCTCCGCGCTCGATCAGGTAACGCACGATGCGGTCGTTGCCCTGGTAGGCGGCATAGGCGAGGGGCGTGTAATGGTGAGGTTCGTTCTCGAGGCTGGCGCCCGCCTCGACCAGCATCCTGATCGCCTGCTCGTAGCGTTCGCTGGAGCCCGTGCCGCGCTGGGAATCATCGCTGGAGAAATACGAAGCCAGCATCAATGCCGTCTCGCCGACTGGCGTGCGGCCGTTGATGTTCGCGCCGGCGGAGATCAGGTAACGGAGCGCCCTCACCGAGCCGTAGCGTGCCGCGACGGTGACGAGGGGCGTGCCTTCCAGATAACCCGGGATCGGGATCCGCTGGTTGACGCCGACCCGTCCCGACTTGACCGCTTCCTGGAGGTAGCCGACGTCGTCGATGGCGATGGCGTTGCGCAGGCGGTCGGTGTCCACCGTGCCGCCCGGGAGCTGGGCGCATCCCGCCAGCAGGGAGAA
>CAYYZZ010000384.1:0-2704 GCA_964476235.1 uncultured Streptomycetaceae bacterium
CGGAGAGCATTTTTCCCGCTTTCTTGAGCATGGCTTTCAAAGAGTGAAGCGTGACAGGGTGAATCGTGACGTGATAATTCGTGACGTGATGATGCGTGACATGGTATGGCGAAAGCTTTGCTCTAACTGCGCTTTTTCATGTCACGCCATATCATGTCACGCTTTTTCATGTCACGCCGCGCCATGTCACGAATCTCAGGCGGCCAGCCGCATCGCGGCGAGGCCGTCGACGTCGGTCGCCGTGATCGTGGTGCGGACGATGTGGCGCGGCTGATCGTCGGGCCAGGGCCGGCCGCGATGGAGGATGCAGCGGTTGTCCCACATGATGATGTCGCCCGGCCGCCAGCTGTGCAGATAGGTGTGGCCGGGCGCCGTCGTGTGATCGATCAGCTCGGCGAGCAGGTCCTGCCCCTCGTCCTGCGGCATGCCGTCGATCGCGTAGGTGTGCGAAGCGAGGTAGAGCGAGTCGCGCCCGTTCGCCGGATTGCGCCAGCGGATGCGCCAGCGCACCGGCGGCAGCGTGGCTCTCTCGCGCTCCGATATCATCTGCGGCGAGATCTTGCCGCGCGAATGGCTGTAGTCGTGCCAGGCATAGGCGTTCTTGAGGCGCGCCCGCAGGATCGCGGGCAGCCGTCCCCAGCCGAGCCGCTTCGAGGCGAACTCGGTTTCGCCGCCGCTGCCCGAGATGACCCGCACCGAGAGCACGGACGCGAGTGCCGGCGGGTCCTTGAAGCAGCTGTCGGTGTGCCAGAGTTGGTTGGCGCGGGCGCGCAGCGCTTCCTTGTGGTCGGGCGGGACGAGGGTGCCGTCGGGCTCGACGTTGGTGAGAACGCTGAACGGCGTGCCTTCCCCGCGGGACGCGGCCTTGGCGATCTCCAGGGGGCCGAAGCGTTTCGAGTAAGCGAGCTGCAGCTCGTCGGTGATCGGCTGGCCGCGAAACAGCAGCACCGAATATTCCTCGAACGCCGCCCGTACGGCGCGATAGGCGTCGTCGCGCTCCGCCACGTCGGCGAGGCCTATCCCGCGCACCTCCGCGGCAAAGCCAGGGCCCAGCAGCTTGATTTCCATGGACCTATTCTCCCACAAGGAGACCGTGACGAGGTGACGGGGGAAACAAGGATGAAGGCACAAGGATGAAGGATGAGGACAAAGAGTTGTTCCAGGTTCCAGACTTAAGGCTTGAAACTTGGAACTTGGAACTGGACTCCCATCACTCATCACCGGTTTTGGGGTAATGTTACGGTCCCAGGGAGGGACATGAAAAAGACAATGATTGGCCAGATAGTACTGGCATCCGCACTGGCTCTTGGCGCGTCTGCCGGCTGAGCGCAAAACGTGAAGATCACGCCGCTGGGCTCGCACGCCGGTGAACTGTAAGTAATGAGTAATGAAGTGACGCAGTGACGCAGTGACGAAAGATAAAAAGCCGGGTTGCAATCCGCGATCACGGTTTGTGCATTCCCGAAATAGGAGAGAGGCATGAAGATCAAAAGGAACGTTTGCTGGAGCCTGGCGGTAATCGGCGTCGTTGCGCTGCTGGCCGCTTGCGCGGCGCAGTTGACGCAGCATGGCGCCGATTCCGCGATACGCATCGGCGGGAGCGACCTCGGCGGCGTGGTCACGGGCGCGAAAGGGCCGGAGGCGGGCGTCTGGGTCATCGCCGAGACGACCGACCTGCCCACGAAGTTCACCAGGATCGTCGTGACCGACGACCGCGGGCGCTACGTCATGCCCGAGCTCCCGCAAGCGAATTACAGCGTATGGGTGCGCGGCTACGGGCTGGTGGATTCGCCCAAGGTGCAGAGCGCGCCGGGGAAGATCCTCGACCTCAAGGCGGTCATCGCGCCGAGCTCCGCTGCAGCGGCCGAGTATTACCCGCCGATTTACTGGTATTCCATGCTCAAGATCCCGGCGAAAGGCGATTTCCCCGCGGGGCCGATGAAAAGCCAGCCGGAGTGGCTGAACCAGATCAAGACCACCGGTTGCATGTCGTGCCACGCGCTCGGCACCAAGGGCATGCGCACGATGCCCAAGGATTTCGCCCATATGAAATCCACCGAGGCGTGGGCGCGGCGCATCGCTTCCGGCCAGGCCATGACCCAGATGATCAACGTCCTCAATCGGTTCGATCGCGAGCTGGTTCTTGCCAATTGGGCCGACTGGACCGACCGCGTCGCCGCCGGTGAGCTGCCGTTCGCCAGGCCGGAACGGCCGCAAGGCGTCGAGCGCAACATCGTGCTGAGCCTGTGGGACTGGAGCACGCCCACCGCCTACATGCACGACCTGATCTCGACCGACCGGCGCAAGCCCACGATCAACGCCTACGGCAAGCTCTACGGCGCGCCCGAGAACAGCACGGATTACTTCCCGGTGCTCGATCCGAAAACGCATACGGCGACCTCGGTCAAACATCCGGTGCGCGATCCGAAGACGCCGAACCACAAGACCGACCCGATGGCGCCGTCGCCCTACTGGGGACCCAATCCGATCTGGGACAGCCAGGCCAGCATCCACAACCAGATGATGGACGAGAAAGGACGGGTGTGGGCAGCCGCGCGCATCCGCCATCCGGACAATCCCGAATTCTGCAGGAAGGGATCGGACCATCCGTCGGCGAAGGTGTTCCCGTTGAACAGCGCCTCCCGGCAAGCCTCGATGTACGATCCGGCGACCGGCAAGTTCACGCTGATCAGCACGTGCTTCC
>CAYYZZ010000385.1:0-2691 GCA_964476235.1 uncultured Streptomycetaceae bacterium
GGGTCGTCGCGGTCCACGTAGAGCGTGCCGGCGGCCTTGCTGATCCGGCCGACGATGAACCAGTCCTGCACTTGCAGCTTGGCCAGCGACACCGCGTCGAACAGCGCCGGGATGCCGATGTCCTCGAACGCCGCCGGGTGATTGGCGATCAGGATGTACCGCTGGGGCAGGCGCTTGCGGTTTTTCTGATGCAGCCGCAGGTCCACGTCGAGTGCTCTCACGAAGCTGCGGCACCAGGCGTGGAACATCCTGGCCACCGGATGCTTGCCGGGCCAGGGCAGCCAGGCCAGCAGGTACACCAGCGTGGTGAACGCGATGAAATCCACCCAGCCGACGAGTTTCCGAATGAAACGTAGCAGCAGCAACATCCGGCTTATCCCTGTTTCGGAGATGTCTAAGAATAATACAATGTTCTGGCAGGTTATTCTCGCTGCTGCTAAATTCCCAAAGCGAGCCAAGGCGCAGCATGAAAAGGAGCCGCCGGATGACCGTTTCCTCTCTTCCCGACAATGCCGAGTTCGACTTCATCGTGGTCGGGGCCGGCTCCGCGGGCTGCGTGCTGGCCAACCGGCTCACGGAGAACGGGCGCCACAGCGTTCTGCTGATCGAGGCCGGCGGCCAGGCCAACAACATCAACCTCAAGATCCCGCTCATGGTCGCGAAGATCCTGAACGACGAGCGGTATACCTGGCAGTACCAGACCGAGCCGCAGGCCCATCTCAACAACCAGCCGCAGCGCTGGGTGCGCGGCAGGGTCATCGGGGGCTCGGGCTCCATCAATGGCAACCTCTTCGTGCGCGGGGATCCGAAGGAATACGACGGCTGGCGCGACCGGGGATGCGCCGGCTGGGGCTATTCCGACCTGATGCCGTATTTCAAGCGGCTCGAGGACTATCCCGAAGGCGAGCCCGCGGTCCGCGGCCGCGGCGGCCCCATCCACTGCACCAATCTCGACAAGTTCGACCCGCTGTCGGACGCGTTTCTCGCGGCGTGCCAGGAAGCCGGATTCAAGAAGCTTGCCGACTACAACGACGGCAGCTACGAAGGCGCGTCCTATCTCCAGTATTCGACCCGCAGGGGCTGGCGCAGCAGCTCGGCGACCGAGTATTTGCGGCCGGCGCGGGGGCGTTCCAATCTGACGGTGCTGACGGACGCCCCGGCTACGCGCATCGTGATGGAAGGCAAGCGCGCAACCGGTGTCGAGTACCGGCTGGGGGAACGGGACGGCAAGGCGCGCGCCCGCCGTGAAGTCGTGCTCGCGGCTGGTACCCTGGTATCGCCCAAGTTGCTGGAGCTGTCCGGCATCGGCAACAGCGAGATCCTCCAAAGACACGGCCTGGGCGTGGTGCATCACCTCCCCGGCGTGGGCGAAAACCTGCGCGACCATCCCAGTTCGCGGATTTCCTTCGAGTGCTCGCAGCCCATCACCATCAACGACGTCCTGCGCAGTCCCTGGCTCAAGATGAAGGAAGGGCTGCGCTGGATGTTCCGGAGCGAAGGGCTGCTCACGATCTGCTCGGCCACGGCGCAGGTGAACTTCCGCAGCCAGCCCGGGGCGCAACAAGCGGAGCTGGGGCTGCTCTTGCTGCCGCTTTCCGGCAAGGACCGATACGCCCGCACGCCGCGCTACGGTCTCGACCCGCATCCGGGCTTCACCTTCGGGCTCAAGGTGCTGCAGCCGCGCTCAGTCGGGACGCTGCACATCCGGTCGCGGGACCCGCTCGAGCAGGCGAGCATGGATCCGAAGTATCTTTCCCACGAGGCCGACGCGCAGCTCTTCGTCGAAGGCATGCGCCTCGCGCGACGCCTCGCGCAGATGCCGGCGTTGAAGCCGCTGGTGGTGCGCGAGACGCGCCCCGGGCCGGAAATCCAGGACGATGCGGCGCTGCTCGACTACATGAAGGAAACGATACAGACGAGCTGGCACATGGTCGGCACCTGCAAGATGGGCGTCGATGCGGCGGCGGTGGTCGACCCCGAACTCAAGGTGCGCGGGATCGACGGGCTCCGCGTGGTGGATTCATCGATTTTCCCGACCATCCCGTCTTCGAACACCAACATACCGACGATCGCCACCGGGGAGAAGGGGGCCGATCTGCTGCTGGCGGCCGCCCGCTGAGACGGGCGGCAGCACAATCTAACGAAGGAGGAGGGTACTCATGTTGAAACGATTCCTGTTGTTGGCAATCCTGTCGGCATTTGGCATCTCGGCCGTGCAGGCGCAGTCGTACCCGTCCAAGCCGGTGCGTATCGTGGTGGGCTTCGCTGCCGGCGGGCCATCCGATATCGTGGCTCGCCTCATGGCCCAGCAACTCACAGACCGGCTGGGCCGGCAGGTGGTTGTCGAAAACCGCCCCGGCGCGACCGGGACCATCGGCGCCGAGCTGGTCGCGAAGGCCCCTCCCGACGGCCACTCGCTGTACCTGGCGAGCCAGACGACGCACGCCGTGGCGCCGTACATGTATGCCAAGGTCGGCTACGACCCGATCAAGGATTTCTCGACCGTCGTGCTGGTGTCCCACAACCCGCTGCTCGCCGTGGTGCATCCTTCGCTTGGGGTCAAATCGATTAAGGAACTCGTCGCGATGGCGAAGAAGCGGCCCGGCGACCTGAACTTCGCGACCGGCGGCCAGGGCTCCTCGCCGCACATGTCGGTGGAGCTGCTGAAAAGCCTGACCGGCATCAACATGG
>CAYYZZ010000386.1:0-2688 GCA_964476235.1 uncultured Streptomycetaceae bacterium
GCGTGACGGAGCCGACGCCGTCGTGGGGGCTGATGCTGTCGGGGGCGGCGGCGGATTTCTACCAGCAGGCGCCGTGGATGATCGTGTTCCCCGGGATCGCGATCAGCATGGGGGTATTCGCCTTCAATCTCTTCGGGGACTCATTACGCGATTGGCTTGATCCCAAGATCAAGCTTTGAGCGGCCGCTCAAAGCTTGATTGGAAAAGCGTCCCAGATAGAGCGTCTCAGATGAGGCGTCCCAGATGAAGCGTCCGAGGTGAGGCGTCCCGCTTAGAACCCTTGGGCTCGCAGTACCTGCGACGCCGTATCTGAGACGTATTACCTGAGACGCTCTATCTGAGACGCTTTTGAGCCGCTACGCCTCTCGCACGTAGCGGCGAAGCTTCGCTTCGTCCACCTCGACTCCAAGCCCGGGGCCTTGCGGCACCGAAACGTGGCCGCCCGCGAACGAGAGCGGCGTCTTCAGGATGTCGTCGACGAGATACTGGCTGGAGAAGCCCACTCCCCAATCCACGGCCGGAAGCGCCGCGGCGAGGTGGAGTAGCGCGGCGGTGTTGATGCCCGTCTCCGCCATCTTGGAGGCGAGGTTCACCTTCATGCCGAGCTTGTCACACAGCAGCCCCGCGTCCATGACCGGACGCATGCCGCCCAGCTTGATGGTCTTCAGGCTGAACCCGGCAGCGGCGCGGGCTTCGTGGTGGCGCTTGAGGTCGTCGAGCGAGTGGAGGCCCTCGTCGCAGCCGATGGGAACACGGCTCGCGCGCGCGACTTTCGCCATGCCAGAGAGGTCGTGTCCGGCGACCGGCTGCTCGAAGAACGCGAGCGTCGTGTCCTCGACCGCCCGCGCGTAAGTGATCGCCTGGTCCGGCGTCCAGCCCTGGTTGGCGTCGGCGCAGATGAGCAGATTCCCATTGCCGTTGAGCGCCTCGCAGATCCTGCGGGTGCGATCGGCGTCCTCGCGCGGGTCGGCGACGCCGACCTTGATCTTGAACGCAACGTGCCCCTCCACCTGGGCGCGCTTCGCATCCTCGACGTCGGCGGCCGCGCCTTTGCCGGTGCCGACCATGCGCAGGATCGCGACCCGGTCGCGCCGCTTGCCGCCGAGGATGTCGTGGACCGGCTTGCGCGTCGAGCGGCCCAGGGCGTCGTGCAGCGCGATCTCGATCACCGACTTCGCGGAGTTATTGCCGTAGAGATAGTTGCCGGCGCGCTTCATCACCGCCGCGATGTCGTCGAGCGCCATGCCCTCTAGCCTGGGCGCGAGGTAGCGTATGGCCGCCGCCATGCTTGCCACCGTCTCCCCGGTCATGGTGGGCGCGGCGCCCGCGCCGCCCCAACCCACGACGCCTTCGTCGGTCTCGAGCCGCACCAGCACGTTCTCAGCGCTCTTCACCTCTTCGAACGACATCTTGAGCGGCTTCACCATCGGCAGGCTGATGGCTAACGTCTCGATTCGTTTGATTTTCACTCGGCGCTACTCCGTCTAAAAGAGAACGTCTCAGGTAAGGCGTCCCAGATAATGCGTCTCAGGTGAAGCGTCCCAGATGAAGCGTCTCAAGGTCGCAGTATCTGAGACGTCATATCTGAAACGCTTTATCTGCGACGCCCTCTCTGAGACGCTTTTTTCATTGTCCCTAGATTTTGCCAATGGCCTTGATCGCGCCCGCCATGCGCTTGTAATCCTCGTCGAAGAACTTTCTGAACTCGGGCGCGTCGCGGTAATCGGGCACGACCTGGACGCTTTCGAGCGCCTGCTTGAAGCCCGGGTCGGCCGCCGCCTTGGCGATCAGCTCGCGCATCTTCAGCTGGATCGGCGCCGGAACGCCCGCGGAGGTGAAGAGGCCCACCCACAGATAGGCTTCGATATCGATACCCTGGGACTTGAACGTCGGCACTTCCGGCATCGACGGATGCGGCTTGACGCCCCAGCTCGCGATCGGGCGCAGCTTGCCCGACTTGACGTAGGTGTAGATCGCCGCCGGGCCGCCGCCCGTCACCTGGGCGTGCCCGCCCAGCGCCTGCGTGATCGCCGGGCCGCCGCCGGTGGTCGGCAGGTGCCGCATCTTGGTCTTGGTGGCTTCCATGAACAGCGCCTGGGGCGTGTGCGTGATGCCGTACGGGCCCGAAGTCGAGAACACGAGCTCGTTCGGCTTCGATTTGGCGAGGGCTACCAGTTGTTTCGCGGTCTTCACCGGCAATACCGGGTGCACTACCATGATCAGGGGATCGGCGGAAAGCAACGCGAGCAGCGCGATCTGGTCGAGCGAAAACGGCGACTTGATGCCGTAGAGCTTGTCTTTCTCGATCACGAGATAGAGGTTGGGCGTGGTGACCAGGATGTTGTAGCCGTCCGGCTGGTTGGCGACGTAGGCCGTGCCGACTGCCGCGGTGCCGCCGGGCCGATTGACGACCGGGGCCGGCTGCTTGGTGAGCCGCTCGATCACGGCGGAGAGCGGCTGCGCGTGGATCTGGTTCATGCCGCCCGGCGGGTTCGGCACGGTTATGGTGATCGCGCGTGTCGGGTAATCCTGGGCGTAGCCGCATGTCGCGGCGAGCAACAGCGCGAGAGCGGCCGTCAATCGGGTGATCATGGGTTCTCTCCTCAAGGAGTTTCTGCGCGGCTCGAAACGGCCGCTGCAAGCTGCGACCGTGGAAACCTTAGCCCACGCCGGGACGGTTGGCAAGGC
>CAYYZZ010000387.1:0-2661 GCA_964476235.1 uncultured Streptomycetaceae bacterium
CTAGGGAAAGACGATGCTGAAGGCGCTGCCCTTGGCGGGGGCGCTCTCGACCTCGATCTTCCAGCCGTACTGGTCGCAGATGCGCTTGACGATGGCGAGCCCGAGACCGGTGCCTCCGCCCAGGCCCTCCGCGCGGAAGAAGCGCTCGAAGACGCGGGGCAGATGCTCGCCGCTGATGCCCTGGCCCGAATCGGCCACCGTCAGGCGCTTCGCCGCGTAGCCGACTTTGACGAAGCCGCGCTCGGTGTAATGAACGGCGTTGCGCACAAGATTGGAGAGCACCAGCCGCAGCGCCGGGTAGTTGAGTTCCAGCACGTCGTCGCGCGCGACGTCCATTTCGAGCGCCAGGCCTTTTCGCGCAATCTCGCCGCGGTACGGCTCGACCGCTTCGGCCACGCAGTCAGCGAGCACGACCGGCTCGATTTCGCCAAGCGCCTGGCCGCGCGCGAGGAACAACAGCGCCTGGATCTGCTCCGCCATGCGGCCGGCCGCCGCGTTGATCCATGCCACGCGGGCTCGTGACTTCCCGCCCAGCGCCGTGTCGGCCAGTAGCATCTCGCAGCTCGTCTTGATCGCGGTGAGCGGAGTGCGCAATTCGTGGCTCGCGTTTGACGTGAATTCCTGCTCGCGGCGGATCATCTGCTCGATGCGCGCCTGGTAGTCCTCGAAGGCGCGCGCGAGCATTGCGACCTCCGGGTCCTGGCCGGGCCGGGTCAGAGCTTCGTGCATCTGGCCGGGCTTGAGCGTGCCGACCCGGCCGGCGAGCTCCGTGACCTGCCGGACCAGCACGCCCGAGAGCCAGTAGCCGAGCGCAAGCGACACTAGCGCCGCGGTCAGGACGGAGACCAGCACGAGCAGCTTGAATTCCTGCTCGCGTTGCTCGTATAACCCGACTTCGTACGCCACGGTGTAGCGCACATTGCCCTCTTCGCGCACCAGTATGTGGAACTCATCCTTACCCACGAACAGCTCATGGCGCCCCGGACCCAGATTGCGTAAATAATCCGGAAGCCGCACCTGCTCCTGCGCGTCGCTCACGATGTAGCTCTGGAAGTTGGAGCTCGGCTGGGGAAGATAAGCGGGGTTCTGCTGGTGGCGCTTGACCAGGAAGTCCATCTCCTCGGAGACGAGCTGGACTAACAACGAATCCTCCAAGTCTTCGGAGGCGGTATAGAGCGTGAATCCGAGCGCGCCCACGACCAGCAGGCAGGCAAGCGCGAGCGCGAGCGCCACCCGCAGCCGGAGACCGAATCTAGAGCCACTAACATGATGAAACACACGCTGCGTTGTCACGATTCTGGCTCGAAGTGTCTAATAAGTCCCTGGGCGGCTGATTGGAATTGCGTCGATTGATGGGGCGTGAGTCAGAATCGCGCCAACCCGCAAGGGGCTGCGGCCAAAATCGCCGCTAGCATTGTCGCTCGGCTTGCCAATATCGGCATATTGGCTGCACCTCGCTTCGCGCCATCAACGATTTTGTCTCGCATCGCACGCGCGTTTCATCATGTTAGTGGCTCTGCGTCCCACGCGACACCAGTCGGTAACCGAGCCCGTGCACGTTTTCGATCGGGTCGTAGCCGCCCGCCTGGGACAGCTCGCGGCGCAGCACGTGCATGTGGCTGCGCAGCGTGTCGCTGGTTTCCTGCTCTCTGCCCCAGACCTCGGTTTCGATCTCCTGCCGGCTGAACACGCGGTTGGGCTGGGCCATCATCACCTGCAGGATGCCGATGCATTTGGGCGGCAGCCGCGCCTCCCTGCCGCGGAAGCGCGCCGTCAGGCTGACCGGGTCGAAACTCAGATCGCCGGCGGTCAGCGGCCGGGCGGTCGTGCGCCCGGCGCGGCGCTTGTGCAGCGCCAGGATGCGCGCCTCGACTTCCTTGAGGGCGAAGGGCTTGACGAGGTAGTCATCGGCCCCCCGCTCAAAACCCCGCAGCTTGTCCTCCAGGGTATCGCGCGCCGTCAGCATCAGCACCGGGGTGTCGTCGTGCGCTTCCTCCCGCAGCTTGCGGCATACCGTCGCGCCGTCCATTCCCGGCAGGCCGAGGTCAAGGACGATGGCGTCGAACTTGCCGGTGACGGCCAGATGCAGCCCGGTCACGCCGTCGGCGGCGGCGTCCACCACGTGGCCCTCCGCCTCGAGAAAGTCGTAGAGGTTGGCGGCGATCGCCGGATCGTCTTCGATGATCAGTACGCGCACAAGAAACAGTGATCGGTGATCGGTGATCGGTGATCCGTGATCCGACGGCTTTCGGTCAGCCGGGCCCCATCGATTCACGATTCACGAATCACGCCTTTGCCTTGTTCGTGACCGCCTGCCAGCGGCCGTTGACGAGGCCCTGCATCGGCTGGAACTGGATCTTGTAGGCCATCTTGCGGCTCTGGGCGATCCAGTAGCCGAGGTAGAGATAGGGAAGGTCGAGCCGGCGGCAGAACTCGATCTGCCACAGGATGTTGTAGGTGCCGAAGCTCGCCCCGCGGAGATCCGGGTCGAAGAACGTGTAGACCGAGGACAGCCCGTCCTGCAACTCGTCCAGTATGGAAACCATGCGCAGCGTGCCGTTCTCGCGGAACTCGATCAGCCGCGATTGCACGTTGCTCTGGAGCAGGAAGTGGCGGTACTGCTCGCGGCTGTCCTGGTCCATGCCGCCGCCGGAATGGCGC
>CAYYZZ010000388.1:0-2661 GCA_964476235.1 uncultured Streptomycetaceae bacterium
GCGATTTGCGCACCAGCCGGTGCACGCCGGTCTCCGTGCGCAGGTGGCCGTAAGCGTAGTCGCCCGTCACCTTGAGCGCCGCGCTCTTGATACCGGCGACTTCACCGGGCGACTCCTCGAGCAGCTCCACGCGAAAGCCTTTGCGCTCGCAGTAGCGCGTATACATGCGCAGAAGCGTCTGCGCCCAATCCTGCGCTTCCGTTCCGCCCGAGCCCGCCTGGATGTCGAGGAAGCAATTGCTGGGATCCATCGGGTGGGAAAACATGCGGCGGAATTCCATGTCCGCCACGGTGCCCTCCAGGACGCGCGCATCTACTTCGAGTGCGACCAGCGTTGCTTCGTCGCGTTCGGCCTTGGCGATCTCGAAGAGTTCCCTGGCGTCGCGCAGCCCGGTATCGAGCCGGTCGAACGTGCCGACCAGCGATTCAAGGGATTTCCGTTCCCGGCCGAGCTCCTGGGCGCGCTTGTTGTCGCTCCACACGGCGGGGTCTTCGGCGAGCTGGGCGACCTCGGCTAAGCGGCGTTGCTTGGCCTCGTAGTCAAAGATACCTCCGTAACTCTGACGCGCGTCCTTCGACGTCGGAGAGCTGCCGGACGATGGCGTTGATGCGCTCGGGTTCCATGGTTTCGTTCCGAAAATCAGTAGATTATACAGCGGGTAGGGTGGTGGGAGGGTCCCCCTCTCTCTGTTTTTATACGATCGCCTCGCGGCGCCCGGTGACTTTCTTTGGGGGAGCAAAGAAAGTCACTGGGCCCCGCCAAGGGGACCATATTGCCTAAAGGCGAAAGGCGAAAGGCGGAAGGGGCCGAACCCCCTTAGATGCCTTCCCAATGCTCGACATGAAGCTGCACCGACGTCCGACCGTTGTAAGTATTAATGGTGGGTTGATAAACGGCTCGAATCCGGCGCGGCGCGGCGTCTACGTAGCCAAAACGTATGGCTTCGATGCGCAACCCGCCGCGCGCGAGCGTGAGCTTGAGATGCTTCTCTCCCACGATGCGCTGGGCCGCGACCTCGAACTCGTCGCAGAACCGCGGGGGAGGAAAGCCCTGTCCCCACACCGGTCCCGACAGCAGGGCGACCGTTTCGGGCGTGCAGTCCCCGGGAGCGAGCGCGCCGTCGGTCTCGATCACGCGCTCGAGGTCCGCAGGCGTCAGCAACGCGCGCGTGGCTTCCTCGAAGGCCGAGCGGAAGCGCTCGAAATCGTCCTCGCGCAGCGTGAGGCCCGCAGCGGCGGCGTGGCCGCCAAACTTGAGGATCAGGCCGGGGTGGCTCACGGCCACCCGGTCGAGCGCATCGCGCAGGTGGAGGCAAGGAATCGAGCGCCCGGAGCCCCTGATCTCGCCGGGATTGCCGCGCGCGAACGCGATGGCGGGGCGGTGAAAGCGGTCCTTGATGCGCCCGGCCACGATGCCGACCACCCCCTGGTGCCAGGTGGGATCGAACAGGGCGAGCGTGTAGCTGTCCCCGAAATCCTGCGCCTCCACGGCCGCGAGCGCTTCTTCCTGCATGCCGGACTGGATCTCGCGCCGCTCGCGGTTCAGGCGGTCTAGCTCGGTTGCGATGGCGAGCGCCCGCCCGGCGTCATCCGTGACGAGGCATTCGATGCCGAGCGCCATATCGGTGAGCCGTCCGGCCGCATTCAACCGGGGGCCCAGCACGAAACCCAGGTCGCGCGCCGCGGTGCGGCGCGGATCGCGTTCCGCGACCTGGAACAGCGCCGCGATGCCCGGCTGCATGCGGCCCGCGCGTATGCGGGCGAGACCCTGCTGCACCAGGATGCGGTTGTTGTGATCGAGCGGGACGACGTCGGCGACGGTGCCGAGCGCGACCAGCGGCAGGAGATCGGCGAGGTTCGGCTCTCTGCTGCCGGGTGATGAGTGATGGGTGATGGGTGATGAGTCGAGATCGCTTTCCTTTCGCCTTTCGCCTTCCGACTTCCGCCTTTGGCCGAATGCTCCGCGCTCGCGGAGCTCGGCCCTGAGGGCGAGCATCAGGTAAAACATCACGCCGACGCCCGCGAGATTCTTGCTCGGGAAGGCGCAGCCGGGCTGGTTCGGATTGATGATGCAGGTGGCGTCCGGCAGGCGTTCCCCCGGCAGGTGGTGGTCGGTGATCAGCGTCTCCATGCCGAGACGGCTTGCTTCCGCGACGCCCTCCAGGCTCGAGATGCCGTTGTCCACCGTGATCAGGATGTCGGGATGGAACCGCGTGTGGGCGAGTTGCACGATCTCCGGGGACAGTCCGTAGCCGTATTCGAAGCGGTTCGGCACCAGGAACTCGACCGACGCGCCGAAGGCGCGCAGCGCGCGCATCCCGACCGCGCACGCGGTGGCGCCGTCGGCGTCGTAGTCGGCGACGATGAGGAGTTTCTTGCGCGCCGCGATGGCGTCGGCCAGCCGCACGGCCATATCGCGCAGGTTGAGCATGGCATCGGGAGCCGCGAGGTGCTCGAACTCCGCCGCGAGGTCGCGCGCGGACAGAATGCCGCGGGCGGCGTAGACGCGCGCAAGCAACGGCGGCACGCCGGCGGCGACCAGCGAGTCAGCGGCGTCCCGGGGCACTTCGCGTGCGACGACCTGCGGCATTAAGAGCCCCTAACATGATGAAACACGCGTGCGTTGCGAGCCAAAATGGGTGATGACGCGAAGGACGGCGCA
>CAYYZZ010000389.1:0-2657 GCA_964476235.1 uncultured Streptomycetaceae bacterium
CCAATAGCTGACTGCTGCATGTTATCCATCATCGTCCCCTGCCTCAACGAAGCCGCCGGCATAGCCGATGCCCTGTCCGCGCTCGCGCCGTTGCGGACGCGCGGGGCGGAAGTGATCGTGGTGGACGGCAACAGCCGGGACGGCACGGCGGAACGCGCCGCGCCATATGTGGATGCCGTGATCATCGCCCCGCGCGGGCGCGCCGCCCAGATGAACGCCGGGGCAGCCCGCGCCCGCGGCGAGATCCTGCTGTTCCTGCACGCGGACACCCTGCTGCCGGACTCGGCCGATGCGCTGATCATCGAAGGCCTCAAGCGCACGCGCCGGGGCTGGGGGCGCTTCGACGTGACCATTGCCGGCCGCCATCCGTTGCTGCGCGTGGTGGAACGGCTCATGAACCTGCGCTCGCGATTGACCGGGATCGCCACCGGCGACCAGGCGATCTTCGTGACGAGATCGCTGTTCACGGCCGCGGGCGGCTATCCCGAGATCGCGCTGATGGAGGATGTCGCGCTCTCCAAGCGCCTCAAGCGCTTCGGGCCGCCGCTCTGCCTGAAACACCGCCTCACCACCTCGGCCCGCCGCTGGGAAAAACACGGCGTGCTGCGCACTGTGCTGCTGATGTGGCGGCTGCGGCTCGCCTATTGGCTCGGGGCGGATCCCGGCAAGCTCGCGATGCGCTATGACCGCGGCTGATACCGGCACCGCCGTCATCGTATTTGCCAAGGCGCCTCAGCCGGGCGAGGTCAAGACGCGGCTCATCCCCCTGCTGGGGGCGGAAGGCGCGGTGGGACTGCATGTCCGGCTGGTCAAGCACATGATCGAGACGGCACGTGCGGCCTTGTTCAGCCGGATCGAGCTTCACTGCGCGCCTGACGCGAGCGACCCCTTTTTCCAGTTCTGCGCGGGCCACTACGGCGTCACCGTCAAGGCGCAAACCGAGGGCGACCTCGGCGCGCGCATGTACTCCGCCTCCGAGAAAGCACTCACGACGCATGCCTGCGTGCTGCTCGTCGGCACCGACTGCCCCGCCCTCACCGCGCGCCACCTGCGTCAGGCTGAAAAGGCTTTGCGCGACGGCGCCGATGCGGTGTTCGTGCCATGCGAGGACGGCGGTTACGCGCTGATCGGCTTGCGGCGCGTCCATGCAACGCTTTTCGATGGCATCGGGTGGGGCAGCGACAGCGTGATGGCTGAAACCCGAACGCGGCTGCAACAACTCGGCTGGAGCTGGCGCGAGCTCGAAACCCTCTGGGACGTGGATCGCCCCGAGGATTACACCCGTCTCATGGCCTCCGGCCTGCTCGACCCACAGCGCACAGCTGTAAGCGGCCAGCATTCAGCTTGAAGCTGTATTAAGCTGCCGGCTGAGTGCTCATAGCTGACAGCCGTATGCATACCACCCTCGTATCCGTAGCCGGTCTCGCAGCGCATCTCAACGACGTCAGCTGGATCGTGTGCGACTGCCGGCACGATCTTGCCGATACCGAAGCAGGGCGCCGCGCCTATCGTGAATCCCATATCCCGGGCGCCCGCTTCGTTCACCTCGACGAGGATTTGTCCGCGCCCAGGACGGGCCGCAATGGCCGCCACCCCCTGCCCGATCCGCAGCCATTCGTCCGGCGCCTGGGCGAGTTGGGCGTGGACAGCGCGAAGCAGGTCGTCGCCTACGATGCGAGCGGCGGCTATTACGCCGCGCGGCTGTGGTGGATGCTGCGCTGGCTGGGCCACGAGGCCGCCGCCGTGCTCGACGGCGGATGGAATGCGTGGCTGAGCGCCCCGCATTCCATAACGAACCAGATTCCCGCAATAGAAGCGGCCCGGTTCACTGCGCGCGCAAGGACCGACCTCGCGCGTGATGCAAATTACGTCGCCGCCAACCTCGGAAAGCCCGGGCCGCTTCTTCTCGACGCGCGCGCGCCGAACCGCTACCGCGGAGAGTACGAGACGCTCGACCCGGTAGCCGGCCACATCCCCGGCGCCGCCAACCGCTTCTTCCAGCTCAATCTCGACGCGGACGGGGGCTTCAAACCGCCGGCCGCATTAAGGCAGGATTTCGAGGTGATACTCGGTGCAGTCCCGCCGTCCGAAGTCGTCCACTACTGTGGCTCCGGGGTGACCGCCTGCCACAACCTGCTCGCGATGGAGATCGCCGGCCTCCCGGGCTCCCGCCTCTACCCCGGCTCCTGGAGCGAGTGGTGCTCGGACCCGTCGCGACCGGTCGCGAAGGACTAGTGCCGTTCCAACTTGTTTCTCCTAGCATGGGCGGCTCGCTTGCCAGCGACAATCAGGGTTTGTAGAACCGACTGGATTAGCCATAAATAGTTGGAACGGCACTAGCCCCAAGCTACTCGACCGCCAACCCCTGTTGCGTCGCATTACTCGCCTCCGCTACGCTGCCGTCCCGGACGGCTGCGTAAGTCCTGCGTCTCTCGTCGAAAATCCGTTTGCTCTCCGCCAGCGCTGCGTCGGCCTTCGACGCCGGGTGGCTTTCTTTCGCGGCCGTGGGACCGCCTGCACTCAGAAACGCCCAGGCGCCGGCCGCTATGACGACCAGCACGAGGACGCCCGCCGGACATTTCAGAACCGCTCCAAGCGGACTGATCACGCCTCGGGCTTCACGTCCATGCCAAGACCGAGCGCAGCGTGATCGCGTA
>CAYYZZ010000390.1:0-2621 GCA_964476235.1 uncultured Streptomycetaceae bacterium
GCGCCGCTGCTGGCCGCATCGCTTACGCTCAACAAGGGCGATTTCATCCGCACTGGCCCGCGCGGGGCCGCCTATCTCGCCTTCCGCAAGGCGATCCAGGAAGCCGTCGTTCGCCAGCTCGCTCAATGGGGCGATGCCCGCGAATCCTCCGAGACAAACCGGCCGCGATCCCTGCGCGTGGTGGAGCGCGATCTGGAGCGGGTGCTGCTGGAATTGAGTGAGGGATTTCCATTGCTCGCTTCGCTGGTCGAGCATCGGCGCGGTGGCCAGAAGCGCCTGCCGCTCACGCCGGCGGCGGGATTCGGGGGCGACGGATTCGGCCCGGAGCTTACGCCGGACGCACCGGATACGAGCGGGGGAGCGGCTGATGCGTCCGCCGCTCCCGAATCACCCAATGCGCCGATGGAGCAGGATAAGCCGCTTGTCCCACCACCCGACCATGAACCTCCCGCAGGCGGCACCGCGCTGCCGGGCTCGCGGGGGCGCAGGCGGCCGCTCAAGCTTGGACTTGCGGTTCAATTCGAGGACCTGCCCGGCGATACCGAGCTCGGCCGCCTGGTGGAGTCCACGGTTTTCATCAACCGGGCACATCCGGCCTACCGGCGCGCCGCCGCCTCCCGCTCGGAGGGCTATCACATCGCCCTCTCCGTCGCGTTGGCGCTCGCGCCGCTCGCCGTCGAGCCGGCGGGCGAGCACGCGTTCATCACTACGTTTCTGTCCCGCTGGGGCGAAGCGGTAGCCGGCACTCCCTCGCGCCGCAAGAGAGTATAGCAGGAAATATCCCAATTCAGGTATACTCCGGCATGGATCGAGGATCCGCCAAGCCGAAGCCGCTCGAATGGATCGGAAGCTCGAAGAAGGATCTCAAAGCGCTGCCGGATGAGCAAGCATAAGGCACGGGAAGACAGGGCGGTCTACGCCGGTAGCGGCAACGTGTACGCCGACCTCGGCTATCAGGACGCGGATGAGATGCTGGTGAAGGCACAGCTCGTCTCCAAGATCGCGGAGATCATCCAGCGCAGGGGCCTTACCCAGGTCGAGGCGGCGAAGCTGCTGGGACTTACCCAGCCCAAAGTCTCCGCGATGCTACGCGGTCAGTTTCGCGGATTCTCGGAACGGAAGTTGATTGACTGCCTGACCAGCCTCGGACGCGATGTGCAGATCGTGATCAAGGAGTCGCCCCAGCGCCGCGCGGGTGGCAAGCTCACGATTGTTTTTGCATAACAGACAGCAGCGAACGAAGTCCACGCCATGCGTCGCAAACCATCTCAACCTCAATCCTGGGAAGAAACGTTCCGCGAGACGGTGCGCGAGCACGAAGACTGGAGCGACCTTGATGCGGCATTGGCGGATGGTCTTGACCTGCAGACGGCGTTCGAGCCGTCCCCTTTGTCCATTAACCCGCCCAGAAAGCAGTAGCGCAATGCCGACGCTGGACTGGCTGGACCGCGAGCAGGCGATGCGGCGTGCCTGATCTTGCGGTGACCCGTGACCGGTAATTGGAACCGCAGATAAACGCACCCATCATCCATCACCGGAATCCCTCTAGAAGCCGTACAGTTTCCCGGGATTCCTGACCAGCACCTGCTCGCGCAGCTTCACGTCGGGTATCCAGTCGAAGAGCACGTCGGCGAGTGCCCCGTCGTTGGGCATCGCGCCCTTCAGCATGACGTGCGGCCAGTCGGTGCCCCAGATGACGCGCTCGCGGTTCGCTTCCAGCAGCGCGTGGGCGTATGCCACGGTGTCGCTGTACGGCAGCGGCTGGCTGGTGATGCGGTACGGACCGGTCAACTTCACCCAGGCGCGTCCCGCCTTCATCAGCCGCAGCAGCGCCTGGAAGCCGGGATCGTCCGGCGACTTGCCGATGGTCAGGTAACCAAGATGGCCCAGCACGATCTCCACCGGGAAGTCGGCGAAGGTACTGTCGAGGTCCGGAAACTCGTCGGCGTGCATCAGGAATTCCATGTGCCAGCCGAGCGGCGCGATGCGGCTCGCGAGCTGGCTCAATGACTTCATCGGCAGCGTGCCCGGCTTGCGGTCCTTCACGTCCACGATGTTCACGCGCACGCCGCGAACGCCGGCGTCGTTCAGCGCCTTCAGGTCAGTTTCAGAAATGTCCTCTTCGACCACGGCGACGCCGCGCAGCCGCCCGCCCGCCGTCTCCATAGCCTCCAGCATCACCGTGTTGTCGGTGCCGTAGACGCTGGGCTGCACCAGCACCGCGTGCTCGACCCCGAGGGTGTCGAGCATGTGGAGATAATCGGTGAGCAGGCAATCAGGTGGCGTGTAGATGCGCGCCGGCGAATAGTCGTGGCGCGCCTTGGGCCCCATGATGTGCGCATGGGTGTCGCAGGAGCGGCGCGGCAATCCGCGTTTGGGCGAACGCGGATTGAAGTCCGGGCCGGCGCATTCCGGCGCCTCGGTTCTCGACGGGCTCGATGGCGCCGCTGTGCTCGCTGGGCTCTTCGCTTTCATCATGGGATTCCGTGTGGATGGCATCGCGGCGACGGCTGCCGCGGGCGGCGTTTCATCATGTGGGCTGTCGTCGTTACGCCCGCTCGCGCCGTCGTGTATGGTAAGGGCTAAGAGCGCTCTCATACAATACATTCATGAGGCCGGGC
>CAYYZZ010000391.1:0-2620 GCA_964476235.1 uncultured Streptomycetaceae bacterium
CGGTTGCGCCGCGCTTGGCGGCGGTGATGACGGTGCGCCCGTCGCCCGAGCCGAGGTCGATCAGGTAGTCGTTCGGCGTGAGCTTCCCGAGCTCGAGCATCCTGTCCACGAGCGTCTGCGAGGTCGGCACCCACACCACGTCCTTGCCGGCCTGGCCGACTTCGGGCTGGTATTCCCGGGCGGCAGGCTGATCCTGCGCGAAACCGGCGGTGGCAAACAGGGACAGGCACAGCGCCATGACGGCGCGGCGCGAATAATAGGTTGCGGTCATGCTGGTTCTCCGATTGGTGGGTGGGGTCCGCCGGGCAGGCATGGAGCCTGCCGGGCAAGCGCGTGATGATACCGGATTACCGCCCGGCCTGCGCTCTACTGCAGACAGCGGCCATCGGTGTGAGTTCTGCCGCCGGCCGGCGCGCGTCCCTATTTCGTGACGGCGTCCGCCGTGACCCTGAACTGGCCGTCCGGATCCACGGTGACCTCGCCCGACCGCACGTTCTTCAGCCGGCCCTCGGTCAGCCACTCCTTGGAGGCCTCATGCAAGGCGGCATGCTGCTTCTCCCACAGCATGAAGTGCGACGCGCAGGATACGTTGAGAAACACCTTGTCCTTCGAGTTGATCTGTTCGAAGACCTTGCGGCGCTCCTCGAGACGGTCGTACTCCCCGACCATGACGAGCGTCGGCGCCACCACCTTCGCTGCCAGCTCCCGGGTCCAGCCGAAGCGCGTCGCCGTGCGCCCGCGCATCACGCCCTCTTCCGGTCCCCAGCCCGCACCGACCCGGTCCCATTGCATGATCGCCGTCCACAGCACGTCGCGGATGCCCGGGTCGAGCTGGCCGGGGCACCGGACGTCCGGGTCCCACCGCACCTTCTCCAGGTCCTCGCGCGTTTGCAGGTTCACCGGGAAACCGGCCGCGGGCTTCTCCGGCGTCTGCAGGCCCGCGATGGGCGGGCTCGGCGCGAACAGGACGACGCGGTGGATCTTGTCCAGGTGCTGGGCGGCGTAGCCGCCGACGCGCGGCCCACCCGCCGACCAGCCGATAAGGCTGACGCGCTTGACGTTTTCCTTCTTTCGCAGCCACTCGACGACGGTGTCGATCTCGTCCCAGTCGCTGCGAATCGTGTTGAACTGATACGGATAGTTCGGCGTGGCCGCGCCCTTCAGCGGCCGCGGCGTGATGATCGGTTGCTGCTTCGGGTTCACGTTGGACGGATCGTCCATCATCGGCCGCGGCGAGCCGCCGTAGCCGCTATGGTCCATGGCGTAGACCCTGAACCCCGCGCGCGCGAGGTACGCCATCCAGTTGTAGCTCTTGTAATCCAGATCGAAGTCCGGCACCGCAGGCACCGTGCCGCCATGAACGAACAGCACCACGTTCGCCGCCCGGCCCGGGCGCGCCTGCGCCTTCTCGCGCACGTGGAGGCCGACCAGCTGCCCGGCGTTGGCCGGCACCGTGGAAACGTGCGGGACGAAATGATCCCGGCTGATCAGCATGTCGCGTTTCTCCTCCGCGGCGGATGTCCCGGCCCCGATCACGAAATTCAACAGCACGATGAGCACTGGCGTAACGCGTCGCATGGCGATGAGCTTAGCAGAGAACTCAAAGGCGGGATAAGGGATAGGGGATAGGGGCCGCTTGGTTGCTTCCGCGCGGTGCGCGGGTACCTTATCCCTTATCCCTCGTCACTCGTCACTTATCACGCAGTTGAGTCCTATTGCTTGTCCCGCATTCTCACTCCGCTCGAATGCCCGCCTTCCTGACGACCTCGCCCCACTTGGCGATCTCGCTCTGAATGAAGCGGCCGAACCATTCCTCGGTCGTGTTGGGAGCGATGTCGTAGCCGCTCTCGCTCAGCCGCGAGCGCGTGTCCGGCTGGGCGAGCGCCCAGGCGAAATCCTGGTTGAGGCGCTGCACGATCGGCAGCGGCGTCTGGCGCGGCACCAGCACGCCGTACCATTGCTCCGAGCCGTAGCCCTTGAGCCCAACCTCGGACAGCGTGGGCAGGTCGGGTACGAGCGGTGAGCGTCGGGGTCCCGTGACCGCCAGCGCCCGGATCCTGCCGGACTTGATGTGCGGCACCGCGGCCGGCACGCTGACGAAGCTCGCCTGCACCTGCCCGCTGATGAGGTCCACCAGCGCCGGGCCCGCGCCCTTGTAGGGGATGTGGGTCATGCTGACGCCGGCCATCAGGCTGAACAGTTCGGCCGAGACGTGCATCGAGGTGCCGTTACCGCCCGAAGCGTAGCGCAGCTGCTCCGGTTTCGATTTCGCCAGCGCGATGAACTCCTTCACCGACTTCGCCGGCACCGAGGGATTCACCGCGAGCACGTTCTGCGTCGTGGCGAGCAGTGTCACGGGCGCGAAGTCGCGGACCGGGTCGAACGTGACCTTGGCGATGTTGACGGTGATCGCAAGCGGAAAGTGCGCCATCAGTAGCGTATAGCCGTCGGGCGCCGATTTGGCGGCAACCTCGACCGCGATGATCCCGCCCGCCCCGGGCCGGTTGTCCACGACCAGGTTCACGCCCCATTTCTCGGAGACCTTCTGCGACACGATCCGCGTCACGAGGTCCGTTCCCCCTCCCGGCGGGTTGGGCACCAGGAAGCGCACCGGCCGCGA
>CAYYZZ010000392.1:0-2620 GCA_964476235.1 uncultured Streptomycetaceae bacterium
CTTCCTCTATGTGACGGCTGCCAACTGCCAACTTATCAGTCACCCGTATCTCGTCACCGTTCAGGCCTTGACTTTCAATTGCGACACCTGCTGCACGTTGAACATCGGCTCGCCGCGCATCCAGTGCCCGAAGTTGGCAATGAACATCTCGGCGCAGCGTTTTTCGTTGCCGGTGGAGGCGGAAGCGTTGTGCGGCGAGATGATGACGTTGGGCAGGTCCCACAGCGGAGAATCCGCGGGAAGCGGCTCCTGCCGGTGGGCATCGAGCGCAGCACCGCCGAGGTGCCCGCTGCGGAGGGCTTCGATGAGCGCCGCTTCGTCAACCACTTCGCCGCGCCCGATGTTGATGAGCCGCGCGCCCTTGCGCATGCGCTTGAACGCGGCGGCATCGATGAGGTTGAGCGTTTCTTTCGTCAGGGGGCATGAGATCACGACCCAGTCGGCGCGCGGCAGCAGCTCGGGCAGCTTCGAGGGAGGGTGCAGCTCGTCCACCGGCTCGCCCGGCTTCAGCGGGCTGCGGCGCACGCCGATCACCTTGAGGCCGAAAGCGCGCGCATAGCCGGCGAAGACTGTTCCGACCGCGCCGACGCCGATCAACAGCAGTGTCTGGCCGCGCAGGTCGTCCGGCAGCGCGTCGCCGCGCAGGGGGCGCCACTCGTGCTTGTACTGGCCCCGGATGTAGGTGCCAAACCCCCGCGCCAGCATGAGGAGCCCGGTAAGCCCCGTCTGCGCCACCGGCTCGGCGTTCGACCCGGTGGAGCTGGTGATGATCACGCCTTTCGCGTCGAGCTCGAAAATGAACTCCTGCTGCCCGACGCCGGAGCTCGTGTAATGAATCCACTTGAGATTCGGCGCGGCCAGCACCATCTCGCGGTAGGCGGCATAGAGTGGCTCGTTGAAGCGCATGTCGCGGTCCAGGAAGATGCAATTGACGCGGTCGCGATCGGCCTGCGACAGCCGCGCACCCTGCGCCTCGGGCAACGTCACGAACGAGGCGGACTTGCCGGCGCGCTCGGCGACGGCCTTCAACTCATCGCCAAACCGGGCAACGAACTGCTTGGAAACCAATGCGGTAGGCATAGAGGAAAAGGGAAAAGGGAAAAGGGAAAAGGGTCTTCGTCACCTGTATCTCGTCACCATTACCTCGTCACCCTTATTTCGTCACTCCTATTCTGGCTGGACGCCGGCACGCTGAATGACCTTCGCCCAGCGCTCGATATCGGATACGAGGAGCTTCGCGAACTCTTCCGGCGTGTTGTACTGCGGGTCCACTCCCTGGCTTGCGAGGCGCTCGCGGATCTCGGGCATTTGAAGCACAGCGACGATGGCTGAGTTGAGCCGTTGCACGATTTCCGTGGGTAGCTTGGCGGGACCGACGAAGCCGTACCACAGGCTCGCCTCGTAGCCGGGCACGCCCGCTTCCGCGACCGTGGGAAGGTCGGGCAGGGCGGGCGAACGCTTCACGCCAGTGGTTGCGAGCGCGCGCAGCCGGCCCGAACGGACCTGCGGCACAACGGAGAGGCTCGTGCCGAACGTCATGGTGACCTGCCCGCTCATGAGATCGGTGATGGCGACCGCCATGCCCTTGTAGGGGATGTGCACCATCTTGGTATTGGTGAGGGTCTCGAACAGCGCGCCGCCAAGATGCCCCGAGGCGCCGATGCCCGCCGATACATAAGTGAGCTGCCCGGGCCGCGCCTTGGCCAGCGCGATCAGATCTTTCACGTTCGTCACCGGCAACGACGGGTGCACGGCAAGGACGAGGGGGCTCGAGCCGACCAGCGTGATCGGCGAGAAATCCCTGATCGAATCGAACGGCAGCTTCTTGTAGAGGCTCGCGTTGACCGCGTGGCCGCTGGGAATCAGCACGATCGTGTAGCCGTCCGGCGCTGACCGCGCCGCGACCTCCGTGCCGACGATGCCGTTCGCGCCCGCCCGATTCTCGACAATGATCTGCTGCTTGAGGTTCTCCCCCAGCTTCTGCGCGACGATGCGGCACAGCGCGTCGTTACCCCCGCCCGGCGCAAACGGCGAAATGATTCGAACCGGCCGCGATGGGTATGGCTGCTGGGCCGTGGCCGGCCCATGCCATCCCATCGAAACGATTGCCGCCAGCAGGATGAATGTGAGTGCCTTTACCATCGCTTCGTTTCCTTGGTGTCTGTGTGCAATTATCGGCGGCGGCAATCTAAGGCAAAAGGCAAAAGGCAAAAGGGACTGGGTTTCGTCACCCGTCACTTCTTATTGAACTCGCCTCCCTCGCTTTTCCACTTCTCGTAGCAGTCCAGACCGCAAAAATGCATGACGTAGTCCGTCGCCTCCGGAACCACCGCTGCGGACTTCGGCACTTCCTTCATGCAGACCCCGCATGCGACGCGCTCGACTTTGAGAGGCTTGTCGCCTTTGGCCATTTCTGCCCCCTGAACTCGTGATGAGTGATGAGTGATGGGTGATGGGTGATGAGTGGCCAGTTTAGACCCTCTAGTTCTGTTTTGCCCGGCGCGCTCTGTGGTTCGTGCTCTATTCTTGCTGTATACGGAGTTGCGTATTTCGAAGCGTTCCCTGTATCCCACCCTTGGCGTTGTCTTGGCGAACTTAGTTTTCTGACCTTCTTATTATT
>CAYYZZ010000393.1:0-2619 GCA_964476235.1 uncultured Streptomycetaceae bacterium
AAAAAGAACCAAACATGGAAAATTCAGCCTACTTCTTGACACGGTTGCTCTCCCGGGAAGAGAGGGGAGGCAATTGCTTCCCTTCTCCCTTTGGGAGAAGGGGAAGGGATGAGGGGATCGAGAAGGGCGATTCGTGGCGGAAATGCGCGGTCGCGCATTTCCGCGGAGCCTGACGATGGCAAAAGTCCTGACCCAGACCGAAGCGAAGAGCATGGGCCTGCCCGGGCGCAAGTCGCTCGAGATCGTCTCGGGCGAGAAGGGCTCGCAGGCGGTCACCCTGCGCCTGGTCGAGATCCCCGTGCCCAGGCCCGGGGAGGCGCCGCGCGGCCTGCACTATCACCAGGGCTTCGAGGAGTGCATCTTCGTGATGTCGGGCGAGGGCTGCACCGAGGCCGACAGCGGCAAATACCCGCTGAAACCCGGCGACACCATCCTGATCCCGCCCGGGGAAAAACATGCGACCCGCAATACCGGCAACGAGCCGCTGGTGCTGCTGTGCTTCTTCCCGGTGGCCGATATTTCAAAGCGCACTGAAGAAGGGAGGGCGTGAGTCGTGATTCGTAAGTCGTGAATCGAGAAGACATGTCAACTACGTGACCCGGTCTTTATCGCATCACTCACGAATCACGAATCACGAATTTATGGCCAATGACGTCCTGTGCCTGCGTCCTGAAGCCGATTTCACGCGCGCCGGCGTGACTCCGCCCGCGCAAGTCACCATCGCCTACCGCAAGCCCGACGATCCGCAGCTCGCCGCGCACATCAAGGCTGCGCAAGCGCTGGTGATCCCGGCGGTCGGGCCCAAGCTCGGCGGCGCGCTGTTCAAGGACAGCGGCGTCAAGCTGGTACAGGTTACCGGCGCCG
The DNA here is from genome assembly GCA_964476235.1 of uncultured Streptomycetaceae bacterium. Classification (GTDB taxonomy): domain Bacteria; phylum Pseudomonadota; class Gammaproteobacteria; order Burkholderiales; family SG8-41; genus SG8-41. The sequence continues at coordinate 865 of CAYYZZ010000393.1, forward strand.
GCGTGGACCGCCTGGATGAGGCGGCGATGAAAAGCCTCGGCATCGCGGTCGCCAACGTGCCGGGCGGCAGCAACAGCGCGGTGGCCGAGTACGTGGTCGCGTGCGCGATCGTGCTGCTGCGGCGCCTGCCATGGTCGGACGCCGAGATTCGCGACGCCAATTACGTCTCTTTCCGCGGCCGCATGATGGCCGACAACCTGCCCGGGCTCGAGGGACTCACGGTGGGCGTCGTGGGCCTGGGAACGGTCGGCTTCGCGGTGGCCGAGGCGTTCCACCGCTTCGGCTGCCAGATCGTTTATTTCGACCCCACCCCGCGCGATGCGGCTGCCGCCAAAATCGGGGCCAGGGCGCTCCCCCTCGAGGATCTGCTCAAGACCGCCGATATCGTCACCCTGCACGTGCCGCTGCTGCCGCAGACTCGCAGCATGATCGGCGCCAGGCAGCTCGCCGCGATGAAGCCGGGCGCGGTGCTGATACAAGCCTCGCGCGGAGGCATCGTCAACGAGACCGCGCTCGCCGCCCACCTGAACTCGGGGCACCTGGCCGGCGCGGCGGTGGACGTCTATTCGGTCGAGCCGCCCGACACGGACAACCCGCTGTTCGCCCTCGAAGGCGAGGCCGCGCGGCGCGTGCTGTTCACGCCCCATGTCGCGGGCGTGACGCGCCAGGCTTCCACCACTCTCTTCCGCGAGGCCTGGGCCAACGTCGAGCGCGTTCTGGTCAAGGGCGAGGCACCGCTCAACCGCGTTTACTGACCAGTTGGCAGTTTGCAGTTTGCAGTGGCGCTGACAACTGGCGGCTGACGGCTGAAAACTAAGGACCCCTATGGCACGCGTCTCCCCCGCAGCACCGGAGCAGTTCGCCCAGGTCGCCGACATCATGGAGCGCTGGAAGCGGACCAAGGGCTACCCGCCCAACAGCTGGCTCACCATGGTGCGCAGGCCCGGGGTATTCCGCGCCTACCGCGCCCTCCATACGGCCGTGATGATGGAATATCACGCTCGCGACCCGGATCGAGGACAACGCGCTCGCGTTCGCGCAGAAACACCTCGCGCCTTAGCAGCCTGTCGAGCATATGCACCATCAGACAGGCTGCTAATAGCAAAACCGCCGCCAGATTTCGGAATGAAGCGGCAGGATAATTACCGTTCTTGGGCCACAATACGGAATTAGGATCGGATTGATACGAGGTTTTCGGTGCTTTTTTCTTGTCTTCGGGCGGGCGGTTTTGCATTAGGAGTTTGTCGGAGCCATGTCCGACAAACTCCTGGCTGGACACCCGGCGTGCACGCCGATACCCTTCCGCGCTCGCAAGGAAAGACTGAATGAAACGGGAAAAGATACAAAAAGAACTGGGCATCGCCGTCATCGGCGCCGGCCGCATCGGCACGCTGCGGGCGCAGCTGGCGGCCAAGCACCCCGCCGTCGGCTTCATGGCGATTGCTGATCTCGATCCCCAGCGTGCGAAAGCGCTCGCGGACCTGGCGGGCGCCGATTTCCACACCGGCAACAATAACGAAGCCATCGAGCGGCCGGAAGTGACCGCCGTGTTCGTGTCCACGCCGGAAAGTCTGCACTCCGCTCCGGTGCGCCGGGCGCTCGAGCTCGGCAAGCCGGTGCTGTGCGAGAAGCCGATCGCGCTGTCGCTGAAGGACGCCGACGACATCCTCGACACCCTGAAGACGACCGGCGGCAAGCTCCGCATCGGCTACAGCCGCCGCTACAAGGAATGCTTCCTGCGCGCCAAGGAGCAGA
>CAYYZZ010000394.1:0-2614 GCA_964476235.1 uncultured Streptomycetaceae bacterium
CGCCATGGCTGTCGGGCCCGGACTTGCCGCGCGGCGTGACGCCGCTCGAGTACTCGCCCTGCTTGATTTGTATCGTCGTTGCCGGAAGGTCCACCAGCACCCAATGATAGAAGTCCACGCGCGGCAGTTTCGCGGATAGGGTGCGGCCTTCCTGGTTCACGTCGTCCGGCTTGCTGGGCACGTCGGGGTCGTGGCAGATCAGCGCGAGCGACTTGGCGGTCGGCGGCACGTCCTGCCACGCCAGGTGCGGGTTGAGGTTCTTCGAGAGCGTCGCATGAGTCTTGGGATCCGGCGCGCAGAACGCAAACTCGGCGGGAATGGGCCCGTTATTGGAAAAACTCTTACTGGTGAGCTTCATGATCTCCTCCATTTTGCCGTTCAAGTTACCGAAAGCAGCGGCGCTGCTGGCGTTGTGCGCCGCCGCCATTTTTCATGCCGGTGCGGCCTGCGCGCAGAAGGACGACAGCCGCTACGATGCCGCGGTCGTGATGGCATTGTACGTCGGGCAGGCATCTGGCGTCTTCGTGGAAACGCAGCTGGCGCGCGGCCGCGGCGGGCCGCTTTGGGTCTATTCTGTTGAAAAACTCATTCATCGTAGCTTGCGAGATATCGCGTAGAAAATCGACCTCTCAGAACGGCCCACAATCGACGATCGTCGGTCGCTTGATGGGTCGACGGCCCGTAAATTCCATTGAAAAGTTCCTTCGGGGAGTTTTTCAACAGAATAGGCCGAGATCGGCCGCCGGACATCGAATGGCGGCGTCACCAGGCAGATGGTGCGCGCCCCGGAACGTGGCGGAGATGCGCCAGCTCCCGGTCTTCTCCGGGCCGTGCGCGCCGTTCGCCTTAGCGCGCTGACATCAACGCGGCGAGCGCCTCGGAGCGCACCTGCCGCGGTTTCCCCGCCAGCTCGCGCACCCGGCGATAGAACTCGGGCAGGTTGCCCCCGCTCTGCGCGAGCAGCGCCTCGAACGCCGGCACGAGTTGCGTGTATAGGGCTACCGAGGCGACTTGCGCGTTATTGGGACGGCTCGCGAACCAGCGGTCGTAGCCCGGGAAGCCGCCCCACGCGCTCTTCAGCGCGCGGTATTCCGATTCCATCTCTTCCAGGATCGCGCGCTTGCGGCTGCGCATCGCGTCCGGCGTCAGGCCCGACCGGTAGAGCGCGTCGAGCCGCTCACGGTACTGCCGCATCAGGCTCGAAAACTCCGCGCGGGCGCGGCGGTTGCGGTCGTAGAGCTCGCGCTGTCGCGGGGCGCCGGCGTGCTCCAGCCAGCGCCTGACCCCCTCCTGCTCGACCGCGACCGCGAACGATTCGTTGAACGCCGTGTCGTCCTTCGCATACACGGCCTGGTGCGCGAGCTCGTGGAACAACAGCCGCGCGATCTCGAAGTCCGGGTAGTGCATGAACGTGTTCAGCACCGGGTCGGCGAAGTACCCGAGCGTCGAATAGGCTGGCACACCGCCGACGTAAATGTCGTGGCCCTGCGCGGAGAGCTCCGCGGCAAAGCGATCGGCCTCCTCTTTCGAAAAGTAGCCGCGGTACGAAACGCAGCCGGCGAACACGAAGCACCACTGTTCCGGCTGCACCGAGAACTCCGGCGCCGCAAATACGTTCCACACCACGAATGGCCGTCCGAGATCGGCATAGCGCCGGTAGCTCTGGTTGTCGGGGAGCCCCAGCTCGCGGCTTGCGAACGCCCGGATCTCGAGCACGCGCGCGAGCTTGTCCCTCAACGCCTGCGCGGCGGACGGGTCGGCGATCACTTCCTCGATCGGCCGCTCGCGACGCCAGACGCCGAGTTGCCCGTTGACGGACTGCCAGTAATAGCCGAGGTTGGAGCAGCCACTGACGAGCAGCAGCAGCGCTGCTGCGAGGAAGCGTGACCAGCGGTCAGGCCAGACCTGCGTGAATCGTGATTCGTGATTCGTGATTCGACCCATTATCCTTCCCCGCGTCTTCTGCGTCCTCTGCGTCCTCTGCGGTGAGCGGTTGAGGCTTTCCTTGGCGTCTTGGCGTCTTGGCGGCGTGTTAAACGTGAACGAATTTCCCGTCGCGCAAAAAGGCGCATATTTGATGCGCAGTGGCGCGTGAGACGAGCATGCCACTGTGGCTCACGTTGAGCACGATGTTGTCGCGGGCGCCCGGCAACAGCGTTTCGGCGACGCTGACCGCGCCATCATTCGGCGGCGGAAGATCCGGCGCGACGATGCGCCCCAGGCCCACCGGGAGCTTGCCCGCGATGACGCCGATGCCGCTGCCGTCGTTGGCGACCAGGCGCGCGGCACTCATCCATTCCGCCATGCTGCGCCCCAGCGCCGCGCGCCCTCCCGGCAGACGGGCAAGGCGCTGCGCCGCCAGGCTTCCGGCAACCGGGGTGCCGATCAGCACGATGCGCCCTGGTTTCAATCCGGCCGCGCGCTCGAGCATGCGCAACACGATCAGGCCGCCCAGGCTGTGCCCGACGAAATGCAGCCGCGGCGCCACCAGCCCGCGGCAATAGAGCGCAAGCCGCTCCGCATTCTCTGCGAGCGTGAGCCGCATCGAGGGATAGGAATAAGCGAACACGCGGTAGCCACTGCGCTCGATCCGCCGGCGCATCAACTCCATCGC
>CAYYZZ010000395.1:0-2611 GCA_964476235.1 uncultured Streptomycetaceae bacterium
ACTTCTGGGAGGTGCCGTAGCGGTTGCCGTAGATCACCGCGCTCTCCAGGAACTCTCCCGCTTCCAGCATGCGCTCGAATTCGGGCAGGCCGACAAAATGATAGTCGCGCCCGTCGGACTCGCCCGGCCGCGCGGGCCGTGTGGTGTACGACACTGAGAGCCTGACCTCGGGCTCGGATTCCAGCAGCGCCTTGACCAGGCTGGTCTTGCCGCCGCCGGAAGGGGAACTGACTATAAAAAGCGCGCCGCTCATGCTGCGCCGTGAGGAGTGAGGGGTGAGGGGTGAGGAGCAAAACCGTTGAAACACCCGGCAATGCGGCCACAGCCGGTTCCGGTTCTAGCTCTTCTCGCCTCACGCCTCACGCCTGACTCCTCACTCTATATTTTGGACCTGCTCGCGCATCTGCTCGATGAGGAGCTTCATGTCGAGCGCGGCCTGGGTGACGGCGAGATCGACGGACTTGGAGGAGAGCGTATTCGCTTCGCGGTTCAACTCCTGCATCAGGAAATCGAGTTGCTTGCCGACCGCGCCACCGGCTGCCAGGATGCGTTTCAGCTCCGCCACGTGCGCAGTGAGGCGCGAGAGTTCCTCGTCCACGTCGATCTTGGTGGCGAATACCGCCACTTCCTGCCGGACCCGCTCGTCCTCGCCGCTGCTCAGCGCCTCCTTGAGGCGGGCCGCAAGGCGTTCCTGGAACGCCGCAACCACCTGGGGAAGGCGCGGGGTGATCTCCGCGATGCGCCGCTCCATGCCGGCCGCGCGCTCGAGCAGCAGCGCTTTCAACTTGCCGCCCTCCCGGCCGCGGGCGGCATTGAATTCCCGCAGCACGGCCGCAAGCAGGTCGCGGCACGCCGCGTGCAGTTCCTCGAGCGGCAGGGGCTCGATGACGAGCACGCCCGGCCAGCGCAGCACATCGGCCGCGGAGAGCTGGGCCGCGCCCGCGAGCGTGGTCCGCACCTTGCGCTCCACCTCCTCCAGCTGCAGCATCAGGCTTTCGTTAAGATTGAACGTCTTGCTCGAACCCGGCGTGACCGAGAAAGTCACCCGGCACTCGACCTTGCCGCGGCCGATGTGTGTCTGGAGGATCTCCCGCAGCGCGGGCTCGACGGCGCGCAAGTCGTCGGGCAGCCGGAACTGAATGTCGAGGTAGCGGTGATTGACCGAGCGCAGCTCGACGTTGAGCATGCCAAACGGAAATTCTTTCGCCGCCGCGGCGTAACCGGTCATGCTGTGAATCATTTGAATTCCGTGAATCGTGAGTCGTGAGTCGTGAGTCGTAAGCCGTGAGGGGGCGCACGGCGCGGCGCTCAATTTACGGGCCACCGCTTAGCGCTTAACATTCATGCTATCGTTCACTGGAACGATAGCATAAGGGACCTATCTCAGTGGTAGGCACGTGTGCGACGGAGGCGCGTTGGGGGATTGAAGGGGCCCCCACCCCTTCATGGGGATGCAGTTCTAGGAGGAGAACCCGCAGCAATATGTCGATATTACAAGGGTTCCCGACGACGAAATGCGCCCCCGAGCAGGCGCTTGCGCCTGCGCTTCCTTCAACTTGCCCATGGGCGATGAGCAGCGGCCATCGGCCGTTGCTCGACGCCCCGTCCCTCCGGGTTGTGGCCGGGACGGGCGTCTGCGTCGTTGCCCGGCTTGACCCTATCGGCATAGGGCCTGCGCCGTGCGCCTCGCATCCATCCCGTCCTGGCCACAACGCATCACGCGCCTACCACTGAGATAGGTCCCCGGGGAGTTGCATGCGACCCAGCGGAAGAAAGCCGGACCAGTTGCGCGCGGTGCGCATTATCCGCGGCTACACACGGCACGCGGAGGGCTCGGTACTGGTCGAATTTGGCGATACGCGGGTGCTTTGCACTGCGAGCGTGCTCGACCGGCAGCCGCCGCACCTGAAAGGATCGTCGCAAGGCTGGGTCACGGCCGAGTACGGCATGCTGCCGCGGGCGACCAACACGCGCGGCGACCGGGAGGCCGCGCGCGGAAAACAATCGGGCCGCACCCAGGAAATCCAGCGGCTGATCGGGCGCGCGCTGCGCTCGGTGGTGGACCTCGGCAAGCTGGGCGAGCGCACGCTCCATCTCGACTGCGACGTGATCCAGGCCGACGGCGGTACGCGCACGGCGGCCATCACCGGCGCGTTCGTTGCGCTGCACGACGCGGTTGACCTCCTGATCAAACGGCAGTCGATCGCGGCCACGCCGATCCTCGATTTCGTCGCCGCCGTCTCGGTCGGGGTGCACGAGGGCAAGGCGGTGCTCGACCTCGACTATGCCGAGGACTCCGCCTGCGATACCGACATGAACGTGGTGATGACCGGGGGCGGCGGGCTGATCGAGGTGCAGGGCACGGCGGAGGGCGCGCCGTTCTCGCGCAAGGAGATGGAATCGATGCTCGACCTCGCGCAGACAGGCATCCGCGAGCTCGTCACCGCGCAGCGCGCCGCGCTGAAAGGTTAAAAATTAACCGCCAAGGCGCCAAACTGCATTCAAAATTAATTAAACGCGGAGTCAGCGGTTCTTTCGCAACAGGCAGGTATAGCCAGCACTACGTGCCTTCCTTATTCGGCCTTTGAATGCTCTTTGGCGGCTTGGCGGT
>CAYYZZ010000396.1:0-2609 GCA_964476235.1 uncultured Streptomycetaceae bacterium
GTCTAGTCCCGGAGCGCTCGTGGAGCTGCTCGCCGGCTTCCTCGACATCCTCCTGAACCTCGACCGCCACCTCCAGTGGCTGGTCTCGGCTCACGGCGCATGGATCTACGCGATCCTGTTCCTGATCATCTTCTGCGAAACGGGCCTGGTGGTGACGCCGTTCCTGCCGGGGGACTCGCTGCTGTTCGTGGCGGGCACTCTCGCCGCGGCCGGCGACATGTACGTGCACGGCCTGTTCGCCGCGCTCGCCGCCGCCTCGTTCCTGGGCGACAACACCAACTACTGGATCGGGCGCTACGCCGGGCCGCGCGTATTCACGAGCGAGGGATCGCGATTACTGAACCCATCCCACCTGGCGCGCACGCAGCGCTTCTACGACAAGTACGGCGCGAATACGATATTCTTCGCGCGCTTCATGCCGATCATCCGCACGTTTGCCCCCTTTGTCGCGGGCATCGGGTGCATGCGGTATTCCCGCTTCCTGTTCTACAGCTTCTCGGGCAGCATCGCCTGGGTCGGCTCGCTGACCTATGCTGGCTACTACTTCGGTACCGTGCCGGTGGTCAAGCAGAACCTGACGCTGGTGATCGTCATCATCGTCCTGATCTCGATCACCCCCGGCATCGTCGGATACTTCCGCCACCGAAGCAAGACGCATGATACGAGATTCGAGAAGCGCGATGCGTGATGCACGATGCGCGATGCGTGTAGATTTTTCCCGTTTCCCGTTTCCCGTATCCCGTATCCCGCATCTCGTATCCGGGTCAATATGAATCTTTACCTGCGGTTGGTTTTCCTGTTGTTCAAGCTGATCGGGCTGCCGCGCAAGGGGCTGTTCGAGGAGTCGCGCGTCGCCTTCCGCGTGCTGCCCAACGACTGCGATATCAACTTCCACATGAACAACGGGCGCTACCTGACGTTCATGGACCTGGGGCGGGTGCACCTGGTGACGCAGATCGGGCTGCTGCCTGTCATCATCCGAAAACGCTGGCGGGCCGCGCTCGCCGCCGCCGAGGTCAACTTCATCCGCTCGCTCGCGCCGTTCCAGAAATTCGACCTGGTGACGCGGATCGTCACCTGGGACGAGAAATACTGCTACATGGAACAGAGGTTCGAGTCGGGGGGCGCGGTCTGCGCGCATGCTTTCGTCAAGGGTCTGTTCCTGGATGCAAAGGGCAAGGTGGCGAACTTGGCGGTGGTGGCGGAGCTGGGGTTCTCCGAATCGCCGCCGCCGATGCCCGAGGAACTCAGGCTCTGGGCCGAGCTCGGGTCGGTCAAGAAACAGAAGGCGTGATGACTGAAGCTTGATACTTGATACGAGATACGGGATACGGGATACGGGATACGGGATGAGGGAACAGCTCCTATCGTCATCACGCATCACGCATCACGCATCGCGCATCTCGCATCGCGCATCCCGCATCACTCCGGCCGCAGGCCGGCATCGCTGATCACCTTCCGCCAGCGCGCGGTGTCATCCCGGATGAGCCTGGTGAAGGCTGCAGGGGCCAGATCGCCGGGCTCGAAGGCCTGCTCGGCCAGCGCTTCGCGCATCTCTGCCGTGCGCAGCGTGGCTCCCAACTCGCGGTTGACCCGGGCGAGCACCGCGACAGGTGTACTGGCCGGAACGAATACGCCAACCCATAGCACGGCCAGGTAATCGGGAAACCCCGATTCCGCAACGGTGGGAGTTTGAGGGAGAGTGGCGATGCGCTGGCGGCTCGCGACCGCGAGCGCGCGCAATTTACCGGCCCTGACGTGCGGCAGGGAGGCCGTAATGGTGCTGACATTGAGCTGGATGCGGCCGGCCAGGAGATCGATCAGCGCAAGATTGGATCCCTTGTACGGGACGTGCACCATATTGAACCCGCCCGCTTTTTTCAGCAGTTCGCCGGCGAGGTGCCCCATGCTGAAGTTGCCGACGGACGCATAGTGAATCTTGCCGGGATTGGCGCGCGCATAAGCGATGAACTCCCTGAGGTTCGGCGCGGGAAACGCGGGATTCACGGTCAGGAAATAGGGCGATTCGCCCAGCAGCGCGACCGGCGCGAAATCCCTGACCGGATCGTAGCCCAGCTTGGGATTGAGGATGAGGGCGAGCGCGTGGGTGGTCGTCGTGCCGAGCCCCCACGTGTAACCGTCGGGTGCGGCGCGCGCCACCGTCTCGACGCCGATAGTGCCGCTCGCGCCGGAACGGTTGTCGACCACGATGGGCTGGCCGAGGCGGTCCCCGGTCCGCAGCGCGACGAGCCGCGCCACGACGTCGGTCGTCGTTCCCGGCGGGAACGGGACTATGAACCGGATCGGCCGCTCCGGGTAAGGCGCCGCCGCGAGCGGGAAACTCCCGCCGCCAAGGACGCCAAGTAGACCAATACAAAATATGAACCGCCAAGACGCCAAGCACGCCAAGGGAAACCGAAAATTATTCATTCCGAAACTCCTCATCCCTGCGCCAATTGCCGGTCACGAGTCGCCAGTCGCGCATTCTAGGCCAACGCCCGGTCCATGCCGAGCAGCAGTTCCTCGAAGTCGTCGAGCGAATTGTAGCGGGGCGCCGCGGCGAGGTGCGGCGTGACGATCACGTTGCGGAAACCGAGCAGCGGATCATC
>CAYYZZ010000397.1:0-2583 GCA_964476235.1 uncultured Streptomycetaceae bacterium
TTCAACTCGTCCAGCGCCTGGACCAGCGTCTCGGCGACGAACACCCCGCCGTACGGCCCGAAATGGCCGCTCGCATCGGGAAGGTCAACCATCCGCATTGCGTACTCCCTTGATGAATGCCGCGATCTTCGCGGCATCCTTGACGCCCTTCGCAGACTCGACGCCGCTCGAGACGTCCACTGCACTCGGCCGCACGCGGCGCACCGCATCCATAACGTTCTCCGGGGTCAAGCCGCCTGACAGAATGACCGGCAGCGGCAACCCGCGCGGAATCAGGCTCCAGTCGAAAGCGACACCGCTGCCGCCGTGCAATCCCTCGACGTAATTATCGAGCAGCAGCGCCTTGGCATCGTGATATTCCCGCGCGTATTGTAGCAAATCCACCCCCGCTCTCATCCGCACCGCCTTGATATAAGGCCGCTTGAACTGCCGGCAGAATTCAGGCGTCTCGTCACCGTGGAACTGGAGCAGCCCGACCGGCGCCTCCGACAGCGCCGCGCGCACCTCTTCCGCCTGCGCGTCCACGAACAGGCCGACCGTCGTGACGAACGGCGGCAGCACGCGGATGATCTCGAAGGCGCGCCCCGGCGTGACAAAGCGCGGGCTCCTGGCATAGAACACGAGCCCGATCGCGTGCGCGCCGGCCCGCGCCGCCGCGAGCGCGTCTTCCGGGCGGGTGATGCCGCAGATTTTGACGGCGGTTGCCATGCGTTCAGTGAGCCATGTTCATCAAGGTCGCGCGCGGCGAGTCCGGCAGCCCCCACCGCCCGTCGTACTGGACCCGCGACAAGTACAGCCCCGCCGCCTCGAATGTCGGCGCGGCGCGGTTGCGGTCGCGGCCCGCCAGCACCTCGCCCAGCCACTCCGGAGGGTATTTGCCTTTCCCGACGTAGACCAGGCAGCCGACGATGTTGCGCACCATGTGGTGCAGAAACGCGTTGGCGCACAGATCGAACACGATGTAGTCGCCGTGGCGCGCAATGTCGAGCCGGGTCAGCGTGCGCACCGGCGTGCGTGCCTGGCACTCCGAGCTGCGGAAAGCGCTGAAATCATGCTCGCCAATCAGCAGGCGCGCCGCAAGCTGCATCTTCTCCAGATCGAGCGGCAGGTGGAACCAGCCCACCCGCGCATGGTCCACCGCCGGGCGCACCGGGTGGTTGAGCAGCATGTAGCGATAGCTTCTTGCGGACGCCGAGTAGCGCGCGTGGAAATCCCCCGGCACCTGGCGCGACCAGTTCACCGCGCACGCCGCGGGCAGCAGCGTATTGACGCCGCGCACCCAGGCTGAATCCGGGCGCTCCGCGCCGGTGTCGAAGTGCACCACCTGGGCGAGCGCGTGCACGCCGGCGTCGGTGCGGCCGGCGCTGACCGTGGCAACGGGCTCGCCGGCGACCTCGGTGAGCGCGCGCTCGAGTGCGTTCTGCACCGCGCAGCCCTGCGGCTGGGTCTGCCAGCCGCAAAAACCGCTGCCGTCGTATTCCAAGCCCAATGCGATTCTCACGTCCTCATGCGCTCCATAAAAACAAAACCGCGACAGCTTGCACTGCCGCGGTTCGATCGGTCGCGCCGGCCTGCCTGTTAATTTACCCCAAACTGTCCATCAGGGTCTTGGCCTGCGCTTTCTGCTCGGCGTCACCTTCCTTGATGACTTCCTGCAGGATTTCCTTGGCGCCGTCCTTGTCGCCCATTTCCTGGTACGCCTTGGCCAGATCGAACTTGGTCTGGACGTCGTACCAGTGGCCGTCCTTCTCTCCGCCGGCCGCCGCTTCGGTCTTCGGTTCGCCGTCCAGGCTCAAGCTGAGCCCATCGAGCTTGAAGTCGAGTCCCGCGTACGCGCTGGGAGCGGCGGCAGGCGGGGATGCCATTGTGGCAGGCTCCTCGGTTACCTTGGGCAGTTCGATCTGGAAATCGAGCATGTTGATGTCCTGGGCAGGGGCGGCCGCTTCAAGCGCGACATCGGTCTGTGCGCCTTCCGCCGCCGGCACTTCCAGCGTGAAGTCGGGCATCGCAGCCGGCGGTTCCTCCGCCTTCTCGGCTGTTCCCAGGTCGAGTATTCCGGTATCGGTGCCCGCCGCTGCAGCATCCGCGTCGAGCATTATATCGGTAGCCGTGCCGGTATTGCCCAGACCGACATCCAGATCCACGTCGGTGGCGCCCGTCGTGCTGGTCGTCGCGACCACGGCGTCCTTACCGGCTGCATAAAGGGGATTGGCGGGATCGAGCGCGTAACCCATCGCCGCCGCCTTGATCCAGTTGTCGCCGGAGCCGCCGGTCAGCTTCTTCAAGTCGCCGGCAAGCTTGCCGAAGGCGCCCTTGTCCTTGCGCGCGGAGTAGATTTCAAGCAGCTTCAGCTGCACTTCCTCGCGCTTGGGATTCTTGGCGAGCGCTTCCTTTAGAATCTCCTCGGCCTGGCCATCGCGTCCATACGCAATGTAAACCTCGGCTTCCGCCAGCGGGTCGACATCTTCGCCAGGCGCCGCGGCTTGCGCTGCGGCAGATTCCGTCGCGGCGGTTGCGTCTGCGGTCACGGCGGCTGCCCCCGCCGCAGCGGCAGCCGCCTTGCCCAGCCTGGGAGCGACCGGC
>CAYYZZ010000398.1:0-2581 GCA_964476235.1 uncultured Streptomycetaceae bacterium
GGTCGATCAGGCCCAGCGCCTTCAGCCGCGTCGACGTGATGCCGAGCGTTTCGGCCGCCTCCGCCGCGTAATCCGCGCTCTTCCAAAGAATGGAAGCGCAGCCCTCGGGCGAGATCACCGAATACGTCGAATATTGCAGCATCAGAACCGAATCACCCACTGCAATGGCCAAGGCGCCGCCCGAGCCGCCCTCGCCGATGATGGTGCAAATGACCGGCACTCTCAGCTCGGTCATCACGTAGAGGTTGCGGCCGATGGCCTCGGACTGGCCGCGCTCTTCGGCGCCGACGCCGGGATAGGCGCCCGGCGTGTCGATGAAGGTAAACACCGGCACGCCGAATTTCTCGGCGAGCTTCATGAGACGCAGCGATTTGCGGTAGCCCTCCGGCTTGGACATGCCGAAGTTGCGGTGGATTTTTTCCTTGGTATCGCGCCCCTTCTGGTGGCCGATGACGACGCAGGTCTCGCCGTTGAAGCGGGCAAGCCCGCCAACGATCGCGGGATCGTCGGCGAAACCCCGGTCGCCGTGCAGCTCCTCGAACCCGGTGAAGAGATTGTTGAGGTAGTCGAGCGTGTAGGGCCGTTGCGGGTGGCGCGCCACCAGCGCGATCTGCCAGGCGGAGAGCTTGCCGTAGATTTCCTTGGTCAGCGCCTGGCTCTTCTTCTGCAGGCGCGCGATCTCCTCCGAGATGTCGAGCGCGGAGTCGTCCTGCACGAAGCGCAGCTCTTCGATCTTGGCCTCGAGCTCGGCGATCGGCTGCTCGAACTCCAGGAAGGTCGTTTTCATACCGCAATAATGATACAGGACCGGAGCCGCGAAGGCGCAAAGGCGCCAAGGCAACGCAAAGGGAAGCGACAAATTGAACCCATTCTTTGCGCCGTCTCTGCGTCTTTGCGGTGAAGGTTTCCGGTGTTCAGTACCAACCGAGTTCCGAGCCGCGCGGGTCGCTCGCCGCCTGCGCGGCGCCGGTCTGCTTCGATTGGAAGACCGCCTGCATGTTGCCCCACTTGCGCTTTACAACCTGCAACCGGTGCCCCCTCGCTTCGAGCGCCGCGCGCCAGTCACCGGGAAACCCCTCCGGTTCGATCTCCACGAGGTCCGGCCACCATTGGTGGTGATAGCGCGGGGCGCTCACGATACCCGCAAGATCCACCGTCGGAGCACGCAGGTAATCGAGCACGGCGAGCAGCACCTGGCTGACAATGCGCGAGCCGCCGGGCGCCCCCAACACAAGAACCCCCTTCCCGTCCTCCACGAAGGTCGGCGTCATGCTGGAGAGCGGCCGTTTCCCGGGCGCTATGGCGTTGGCATCGCCGCCGAGCAACCGGAATGCGTTCGGCACATCGGGCTGCAGCGAAAAATCGTCCATCTCGTTGTTGAGCAGCACGCCGGTGCCCTCCCCCACGACACCCGAGCCGAACAGCAGGTTGATCGTCAGCGTTGCGGCGACGCGATTGCCGGCAGCGTCGATCACCGACAGGTGCGTGGTGCTGGTGCCGGCCGCGGCCGGCACTTCCGCTCCCAGCGTCTCGCTGCGCGTGGCCGTATCCAGGCTGATGGACGTTGCGCTCTGCGTGGCATAGGCCCGGCTCGCGAGCCGCTCCACCGGCACGGCGACGAAATCGCTGTCGCCCAGATATTGCGCGCGGTCATGAAAAGCCCGGCGCAGCGCTTCGATCAGGAGATGCGCATTTTTCTGGGCTCTTGGCTCGGTCACTTCGAAGCGCTCCAGCAGGTACAAACATTGCGCGAGTGCGATGCCGCCGGCGGATGGCAAAGCGGCGGTCGTGATGGTCGCGCCGCGGTACTGGAAGCGCAGCGGCGCGCGCTCGATCACGCGGTAATTTGCAAGATCGGAAGGTCGCCATGCACCCCCTGCGCGGTTGACCGACTCGACCAGGGCGCGGGCAACCGGTCCCGCGTAGAACCCGTTGCGCCCCTCCTTCGCCAGCCGCTCGAAAGTGACGGCAAGCTCGGGCTGCCGCAACCGCCAGCCCGCCCGCGGCACGCGGTCGTCATCGAGGAAGATGCGAGCAGCCCCCGGCAGGCCTTTCAGAAAGCGCTCGCGCAAACCGGCGAGGCGCGCATAGCGCTCGTCCACAACGAAACCGTCACGCGCATGGCGGATCGCGGGCGCCAGCGTTTCGGCGAGCGGCAGCACACCGTAACGCTCGGCGACATGGACCAGGGCGGCCGGCACGCCCGGTATGCCTGCCGAAGTGCCCCCTTGTGTCGTGGCGCCGCGGATCGGCTTGCCGGTTTTATCGACGTACAACGACTGTTTCACGCCGCCCGGAGCGGTCTCGCGCGCGTCCACCATCACCTGGTGGCCGTCGCGCGCGCGGTGCAGCAGCCAGAAGCCGCCGCCGCCGAGCCCCGAAGCGTAGGGCTCGGCCACCGCCAGCACGGCTGCGACGGCGACCGCGGCGTCGAACGCATTGCCGCCGCGCTTGAGGATCTCGTGGCCGGCGGCGGTGGCAAGCGGATGCGCCGAGGCGATCGCCGAATCTTTTTCTTGTGCTGTCGCGCAAGAAAAAGATAAAAGTACGACACAAAATAACAAGCCCCGCAGCGCGTGCC
>CAYYZZ010000399.1:0-2576 GCA_964476235.1 uncultured Streptomycetaceae bacterium
GTCATGATTGCGACCTTCTGCATCCTCAACAACCATGCATTGCTGCACCGCGACCGCGATTTTGATCCGCTGGAGCGCTGGCTCGATTTGGTAATTGCGAAATAGCCGCGAAAGTATCCTTACGACTGTTCTTTGGCGATTTCCCTGGCCGTCGCTTTTAGGATCTCGATGAACCGCCGGGCGGCGGGGGAGAGGTAGGCGTCCTTTCGATAGATCACGCCACCGCGGCGGGTGAGAGCCAAATCTTTCACGCGCAGCTCGACGAGGCCGAAGCGCGCTGCGTCGTGCCGCACCATCGATCTTGGATTTATTGCGAGTAGATCTGTCGCGCCCAGCAGATGATGCCGGGCCGGCAAGTAGGTCGTCTCGACGGCGATAACGGGCGGGGGCAGTCCCCTGTTGCGAAGCTCCTCGCTCAATACCCGCACGATGACGCTACTTGCGGATGGCACGGCCCACCGTTCCCCCGCGAGGTCGGCGAGCGTCAGAGATCTGCGCTTCGCGAGCCGATGATTGGCCGAGGCGTATATCACTTGAGCATCGTCATGCGTTTGCTCCTCGACCAGGTCCTCGTGATGCGCCCCCTCGAGATTGGCTACGGCCAGGTCCAGCTCCCCGTTGCGCAGGCTGGTGAGCAACACATTCGTTTCCTGGACCATTATCCTGAGGGTTACCTTCGGCGACTCTTTCAGCAGGGCTTCGCAGGCCATCGGCACGAGATGGAGACCGGCGCCCGCTACCGCGCCGATGCGCAGGTGGCCCGAGCGCCCCTCGCTCAAGTCGGCGATTTCACGCGTCACGTCGTCGAACGACAGGCGCAGCTTGCCGACCCGCGCCAGCAGCGCGGAGCCCACGCTGGTCAGCTCGACACCTTTGGGCGTACGCTTGAGCAGTTTGGCCTTCATGCCTTGTTCCAAACGGCGCAGGCTCTTGCTGAGGGCGGCCTGACTCAGGCCCAGCGCCTCAGCAGCGCGTTGCAGCTGCCCGTGTTCGGCGATGGCGGCGAAATACTCGACGTCGCGTAGCTGAGAGTGCATAACCTGAATTCAAGCTGAATGGAATACTGGATATTTGCGGATATACACCGATGGTGTCAAGCTGAACGCAACATTGGGAACTGGCACCGGGAGGCGAGATGCATTCGTTACTCAAAGCTATCCTCGCAACGGTAATCGCAACGGGCGTTGCTGCTGCGTCGCTGCCAGGTTACGCGCAGACGAACGAGAAGTTTCCAAGCAAGCCGATCCGATTGGTCACGGGGGGCCCCGGCAGCCAGAACGACATCGTGACACGCCTGATAGGCTCCAAATTGAGCGAGAGCCTGGGGCAGCCGGTAGTGGTGGAAAACCGTGCGGGAGGGGGCGGCATACTCCCGGCGGTGTTGGTCGCCAAGGCCGCGCCGGACGGCTATACCCTTTTGTTGCTATCGGCGCAGTTTGCTATCGGCGCAGCGCTGCGGGCGGACCTTCCTTACGATCCGCTCAACGACTTCGCCGGCGTTACCCGCATCGGGTTTTCCACCCAGGTGCTGGTGGTGCCGGCGTCACTAGGAGTCAGGTCGGCCAAGGACTTCATCGCGTTCGCGCAGGCGAGGCCGGGCCAGATACTTCTCGGTTCTGGCGGCGCCGGCACCGGCGGGCACATAGATGGTGAGCGCTTCCGGTTGGTGGCCGGCATCAAGGCCACGCACGTCGGGTTCAAGGACGCGTCGGAAATGCTGATCCAGCTCCTGGCTGGGCGCGTCCACTATGCCGTTCCCGGCCTGGGGCCCGCGTTGCCGTTGATCAAGGATGGGAAGCTGGTCGCGTTGGCGGTGATGACGCCCCAGCGCTCGCCGTTATTGCCGGATGTGCCGGCAATGGCGGAGGTTCTGCCCGGCTACGAGAGGGATGGATCATACGGGCTGATGGCGCCGGCGAGAACGCCGCGTCCCGTCCTGAACCAGATCGCCGGCGCGGTCAGGCGCATCCTCGAGCTACCCGACGTCAAGGAACGGATGCAGGCCTTCGGCTTTGTTCCTGCACCAAGCACGCCGGCAGAACACGACAAGATCCTGCGTGCCGACATCGAGAGCTATTCCAGGATCGTCAAGCTTGTCGGCCTGCGAGCGCAGTGAGCGCTGAGATTTATATCGGCGCTCATCGGCGTCTATCGGCGGCTAATTCTGCCGTTCAAGCCTGCGTTACGGAGTGACGACTACTTTGCCGAACACCTCCCGGCTCTCGATCAGGCGCAGGCCTTCAGCGGCTTTCTCGAGCGGCAGCACCACGTCGATCACGGGCTTCATCTTGCCATTCTGAATCATGTCCATCAGCGCCTTCAGGTTCTCGTCGTAGAAGCTGTTGGAGCCGATCACCTTCAGCTCGAAGCTCCAGATGTAGCGCAGGTCTTCCTTGGGGTCGTAGCCTGCGGTCGCGCCGCACACCAGGATCTTGCCGCCGCGCTTCACGCAGCGCAGCGTCGGCGCCCAGGTGTCGCCGCCGGTGAAATTGACGACGACGTCCACGCCGCCCTCGTACGAGCGGCGCTGCGGCTTGCCGTATTTCTCGACCGCCCACTTGGAGAAGTCCGTGTCC
>CAYYZZ010000400.1:0-2552 GCA_964476235.1 uncultured Streptomycetaceae bacterium
AAGGGCCTCACCGCTTACGGCGACGAGGAATTCTCGCTGTTCCTGCGCAAGGCCTTCATCAAGGCCATGGGCTACTCGGACGACGCGCTCGAGCGGCCGATCATCGGCATCACCAACACCTACAGCGGCTTCAACGCCTGCCACCGCACAGTCCCCGAGCTGATCGAGGCGGTGAAGCGCGGCGTGATGCTCGCCGGCGGGCTGCCGGTGGAATTTCCCGTGATCACGCTGCACGAATCGTTCGCTTACCCGACCAGCATGTATCTGCGCAACCTCATGGCGATGGACGCCGAGGAAATGATCCGCGCGCAGCCGTGCGACGCCGTGGTGCTGATCGGCGGCTGCGACAAGACGGTGCCGGCGCTGCTGATGGGCGCGGCGAGCGCCAACGTGCCGGCCATCATGCTGGTCACCGGCCCCATGATCACCGGCGACCACCACGGCGAGCGTCTCGGCGCCTGCACCGACTGCCGCCGTTACTGGGCACGCTTCCGTGCGAAGGAAATCGACGAGCGCGAAATCAACGAGGTCAACGCCAAGCTCGCGCCGTCCGCAGGCACCTGCATGGTGATGGGCACGGCAAGCACGATGGCGCTGTGCACCGAGGCGCTCGGCATGATGCTGCCGGGCGGGGCCTGTCCGCCGGCGGTGATGGCCGAGCGCATGCGCCACGCCGAGGCGAGCGGCGCGCGCGCGGTCGGGCTCGCGAAGGAGAAGCTGACTCCCGACAAGATCATGACGCCGGCGGCGTTCGAGAACGCGCTGCGGGTGCTGCTCGCGGTCGGCGGCTCGAGCAACGCCATCGTGCACCTGACGGCGATGGCGGGGCGTCTCGGCATCGCCGTCGATCTCGACGCGTTCGACCGCATGGGGCGCAAGACGCCGGTGCTGGTGGACCTGAAGCCCACCGGACAGTACTACATGGAGGATTTGTACAAGGCCGGCGGCTTGGCTGAAATACTTCGTGAAATCATTAAGTTAATACATACAGACGCTCTGACGGTGACCGGCCGCACGCTGGGCGAGAACCTCGCCGCCGCGCCGCCGTCGTTCCCGCAGCAGGTGGTGCGACCGTTGAAGAACCCGGTGTTCCGCGAGGGCGGCATCGCGTTCCTGCGCGGCAATCTCGCGCCCGGGGGCGCGATCATCAAGCAGGCGGCGATGGACGCGAAGCTCGCGCGCCACGAAGGGCGCGCGGTCGTGTTCGAGTCGCTCGAGGACCTCGCAAACCGCATCGACGATCCGAAGCTCGACGTCGCCGCGCAGGACGTGCTCGTGCTCAAGAACGCCGGGCCGAAGGGCGCGCCGGGCATGCCGGAGGCTGGCTACATCCCGATTCCGAAGAAGCTCGCGCAGAAAGGCGTGAAGGACATGGTGCGCATCTCGGACGCGCGCATGAGCGGCACCGCGTTCGGCGCCATCGTGCTGCACGTCACGCCGGAATCCGCGATGGGCGGTCCGCTTGCGCTGGTGAAGACCGGCGACCGCATCCGTCTCGACGTGCCGGCGCGCAGGCTCGAGCTGAAAGTAAGCGCAGCCGAGCTCGCGAAGCGGAAGAAGGCATGGCGCGCGCCCCGCGCACGTCCCGAGGACCGCCGCGGCTACCGCAAGCTGTTCATGGAGACCGTGACCCAGGCCGACCGCGGCTGCGACTTCGATTTCTGCGTGCCGGAGATTACGGCGCGCGTCCCGCGCGCGAACAGGCGTTGAAGGGCAACACGCCGCCAAGACGCCAAGGCGCCAAGAAATTCAACAATAAATACGAACCGCCAAGAACGCCAAGAGAAACAAGAAAAAACTTAACGTCATGTTGAGCGGCGCGCGGCTTTATGCGCGTCCGCTCGAACTAAAGTTAGGCAAATTTCGTTCACTCGGTCAGGAGCTTGTCAGCCCACTCGATCAACTGCACCAATATCGAAGGACTTGCAAAGGAAGCTTTCTTTCCCACTAAGTCCGAGTCAAGGACCCCACGGGCCCGGGAGCAAGCACCTCAAACATGGATCGGTATGCCAAGAGCTATTGTCGTCCGCAATATTTCGGCTAAGGGAGGCCAGCCGACAGGCACAATGGCATTGGCCACTGGGGTACGCATCACGGAGACAGCCTCACCGAGAAGAAAGATTTGGACTTCGTGACCAGCTTCAGCCAGCGCATTCGCATGCAGGAATGGAAAAGCCGCTTTAGTTGGGTCGTCGGAACCCCAAGCGCTCTTCACGAGTATTTTGCTCATACCTACCTCCTGCTCAAATTGAGCATCCTGCCTAACGTATAGTGAACTTCCTAATTGTCGGCTAATTAGACACTGGAGCCGATGTTGTTGTCATCCATGCCTTGAATCAACCGGTTACGTGAACGGGGATGCGCGAATTCCCAGAATAGGCTGCGAAGCTTGCAGCCGTATTTAAATAGGCTGCGTGGGGCGTGAATTTCTTCAGAAATCTTTCAGTAGCGGGATGTCCTTCGCCGCCGGCGAAGGCTTGGTCGAAAACAGGTAGTGGTACATGTCGGCAAGGTCCTGGTCGCTAACGTGCTTTTCGGTGTACGGCGGCATG
>CAYYZZ010000401.1:0-2540 GCA_964476235.1 uncultured Streptomycetaceae bacterium
CCGCGCGTTGAACGGCGATCAGTTCGTCCGTTCGAACGCGCGGAGTTAAACCGGCGCTACGCGTCCGGATTTAACTTTACTTGGCGTGCTTGGCGGTCTTGGCGGTTCGATTATTGTTCTTTTGTTTTTGTTGTTCCTCTGCGTCCTCCGCAGTCTTGCGGTTTAGTCGATTCACGATTCACGAATCACGATTCACGCCTTTTTTACTTGAGCGAATGCGCTCGATCACCGAAGTCGTCGAGCGCCCGGCAACCAGCGGTATCGAGTGCACGGCGCCGCCCCAGCTTTTTACTTCGCTTGCCCCGACGATCGCCTCCGGCTTCCAGTCGCCGCCCTTCACCAGCACATCGGGTTTCGCGGCGAGGATGAGATTGAGCGGCGTTTCCTCCTCGAACCAGGTGACGAGCGTCACCGCTTCCAGCGCCGCGACTACCGCGAGGCGGTCTGCGAGCGCGTTGACCGGGCGGTTCTTCCCCTTGCCCAGCTTTCTTGCCGAGGCGTCGGAATTGACGGCAACGAGCAGGCTCGCGCCCAGCGCGCGCGCCTGCGCAAGGTAGGTGACGTGACCGCGGTGGAGGATGTCGAATACGCCGTTGGTGAACACCAGCGGCTGCTTGAGCGATTTCAGCCGCGCCGCCAGCTCACCTGGCGGACAGATTTTTGTTTCGAATGACGGTGCAGATTTGTTGGCGGCCACTCGTCACTTCGTCACTGCGTCACTTCGTCACCGGCTCAATCGAGATATTCGAAAACGCGAACGACTTTCTGCACGCCGCTGGTGGTGCGGGCGATCTCGGCGGCGTCGGCGGCTTCCTGCTTTTTCACCAGCCCGAGCAGATAGACGACGTTGTTCTCGGTGACCACCTTGACGTGCAGCGCGTTGAACTTGCCGGCGTCGAGGAAGCGGCCCTTCACCTTGGACGTGGTGATGGAGTCGTTGCTGCGCGCCGTGTACGAGGTCACGCCGGAGACGACGGTCTCGTTGTAGGCGCCGCGCACGTTCTCCACCCCGCGCGCGATCCGCTCCACCTCGGCCCTGGCCGCGGCATCGGGCACCTCGCCCGTCAGCAGCACCGTGCGATTGTAGCTCGTGATATTGATGTGAATGCCGTCCTTGAAGCGCTCGCGAATGCGGGCGGACGCCTTCAGCTCGATGCCCTCGTCCTCGGTGAGGGTCCCGACGGTGCGGCGGTCCTGCGCAACCATGACGCCGCCGACGGCCGCCGCTCCGCCTAATGCGACCGCGGCGCAGCCATGAAGGAGGGGAAGGGCGGCTAGCATCAACAGAGAGATCAGTATCTGGCGCATTTATTCAACTCCCAGTAACAGGCAATCAATGGCGTCGCACAGGCAGTGCAACGTGAGCAGGTGGACCTCCTGGATGCGCGCGGTGTTCTGCGCGGGCACGCAGATGTGGATGTCGGAGGGCCGCAGCACCTCGGCCATCTTGCCGCCGTTGCGGCCGGTCAGCGCGATCACGTCCACCTGGGCTTCGTGGGCGGCGTGCATCGCCGCGATCACGTTGCGCGAATTGCCGCTGGTCGAGATCGCGAGCAGCAGGTCCCCGGCGTGCCCCAGCGCGCGCACCTGCTTGGAAAACACCTGGTCGAAATCGTAATCGTTGGCGATCGAGGTGAGGATGGAGGTGTCGGTGGTCAGCGCGATCGCCGAGAGCGGCGGCCGCTCCATCTCGAAGCGGTTCACCAGCTCGGCCGCGAAGTGCTGCGAGTCGGCGGCCGAGCCGCCATTGCCGCAGCTCATGATCTTTCTGTCGTTTTTCAGGCATTGCACCATGCGCTCGGCCGCCGCCGCGATCGGCCCGGCGAGCGCGTCCATCGCCTGCAGTTTGAGGTGCGCGGACTCCGAGAAGTTCTCGCTGATGCGCGTTATGAGGTCCACGTTGCTGGCCCGTTACAGTAAACCGCTATTGTACCGACCTATCGAGCACGGCGTAACACCATTGCGCTGCTCGATCCTCCCTTGCAGGGCGCGCACCGGCTTGCAAGCCGGTGCCGCTCGTCCGGCGTGGGCCATGGCCCACGAATTCCCGGTCTCGCCCCCCGCCCCTCTGCCGGGCGGAGAGGGGAGATTCGAGCGAAACCGAATTGTCATCCGGTTTCGTGAAAATCAATGGGCGGTCATTCACCAAACGCGTCCGCCAGCCACTCGATCTCCTGCTCGCGCCCCCGGATGAGCACGACGTCGAAACGGCAGGCGCGGCTCACCCGGTGCTTCGCGAGATAATGTCGGGCCGCGGCGACAATCCGGCGCCGCTTGGCGGCGGTGATGCTGCCCGCGGCGCCGCCGAACGCTTCCGATTTGCGGGCGCGCACCTCGACGAACACGAGAGCCGCGCCGCTGGCCGCGACGAGGTCGATTTCACCGAAGCGGCAGCGGTAATTGCGCTCCAGGATCTTCAGCCCCTCGCGCTCGAGGAAGGCGGCGGCAAGGTTCTCGGCGGGCACGCCGCGGCGGTTCATGGGCGCTCGCGCGACGGCACGGTGAGCTTGCCGTCGGTGAACTGCGCGGCGGTGAGGCTG
>CAYYZZ010000402.1:0-2526 GCA_964476235.1 uncultured Streptomycetaceae bacterium
CTGCGAGCCTCTTCAGCACCTCATCGGAATCGAACGCGCGCGACAGGTACAGGGGCGTCACCGTCCCCGTCTCGATGCGGGTGCCCGATGCAACGTCCGTCTGGCGCGTGCGCTCCACCGCCTCGTGCCCGGCCACGCGGGTAGCTTCGGAGGCAACCGTGGTTTCCGGCTTGAGAGTCACCGTGCGCGAATCCAGGGGAACGTCTAGCTTCGCCGTCTTTTCCGCTTCGGCAGGTGGCGGCGCTGGCGCTGCAGCGGGTGAACCCGTCAGCTGCTCAAGGCAAGCGCGCAGATCGGCCGCGATCTCGGCAGCGTCCTGGTAGCGCGCATCGGGCTCCTTCTCGAGCGCCTTGGCGACGATCAGGTCGAGCATTCCCGGTAGCGACCGGTCCACCGAGCTGGGCGGTGGCGCTGTCGCGATCGCAATGTTGTGCATGAGCCCCGTTATGGTGGGCGCGGAGAACGGCGGCGTTCCCGACACCAGCTCGTAGATCAGGATACCGAGAGAAAAAATATCGGACCGGTGATCGGCCCGCAGCCCCGTCACCTGCTCGGGCGACATGTATTTGGGCGACCCTAGCATTGCACCGGCCTGCGTCTGGACCTCCGATACCCGCATGCGCGCGATGCCGAAGTCCATGATCTTCGCGTGCCGGCCGCGGAGGACCATGACGTTCGCGGGCTTGATATCGCGGTGAACGACGCCGCGCTCGTGCGCGTAGGCGAGACCGTCCGCCACCTGCGCCGCGATCTCCAGCGCGAGCGGCAGCGCGACGCGGCCCTGTTTCATCAGCTCGCGCAGCTCGACGCCGTCGAGCAACTCCATCGCCATGTAGGCGGTGTCCCCTTCGCGCCCGATGTCGTGGATCGTGATGAGATTGGGATGGTTCAGGCCCCCGGCCGCCTTGGCTTCCTGATAAAAGCGGGCCTCGTATTCGGCACGCTCTTGCGCGTCGGACGACAGGATTATGGTCTTGATGGCGACCGTGCGGTTGAGCAACGGGTCCTCGCCGCGGTAGACGACGCCCATCGCCCCGCGCCCGAGCTCGGCGAGAATCTTGTAGCGGCCCAGCTGGGTGAGCGTCGAGTCGGCCATCAGAAGCCCACACCCCTGCGAAAGCTGCGCCAGCCCTCGCGCGCGCTCTCGCGCAAGCTCTTATCGCCGTCCTTTGGGCTCTTCGCGCCGGCGCTCCTCGAGCTGAACGAGTGGGCAATGGTCATTTCCTCGGCCGCACCGGGATTGATTTCGACCTTCAGCGTCGGGTATTTGCTGTTCCGGATTTCGATCGTATGCGGGCCCGGCGCGATTTCGAGGCGCGTAAGCGGCGGCGAGGTGCCCTTCAACACGCCGTCCACGTAGACATCGCCGCGAGGTGTCACCTGGAATTCAATGACAGCCGGAGCGGCGCGTAGCCCGCTGCCGTGCAAAGCCAGGCGCGCCACCACGCCGAGCGCGAGTATGCCGGCGAAGGCCATGACGCCCGCGATCGCGAGGCGCTTGCGCCGCGAGCGCAGTGCGCGCTGATCCAGCGTGAAAAGCGCGTGCGTGCGAACCTGCGCGTCTGTGTGCTGGCCAGCGGGACCGAGGCGGGCGGCGCTGTCGGGAGTATCCGCCTGCAGTGCTTCCTGAAACGGACGCGAAGCGATCATCCGGCCCGGTGCCGCGGCCTGAGCCATCGTCATGCCAGCGGTAATGCCGTCCCCGACGAGTGCTTGACCGCGATTCGCGTCCTCCACGATCGTGACAGGACCGTAATTGATCCCG
The DNA here is from genome assembly GCA_964476235.1 of uncultured Streptomycetaceae bacterium. GTDB lineage: Bacteria > Pseudomonadota > Gammaproteobacteria > Burkholderiales > SG8-41 > SG8-41. Next base: position 1,766 of record CAYYZZ010000402.1, read on the forward strand.
ATGCAGAGCGGCAGATCCGCGGCGCCGGCTTGCACCCGCTCCGCCAACTCCAGCGCAACGCGAGGACGGTCCAGGAGCGCCACTACGATGCCTTGCGGGGCATCCAGCACAATTCGCCGCTCGGCAGGCACCGGCCGCAACGCGCCCCGCACCAGGTCCTCGATTTGTGTCCTGACCCGCCCCTGCTCCGCGACGGTCTTACGCGTCAAGTCGTTGACGGCCAGCACAATGACACTGGCAAGAATGGGCGCGGCAACATCGGTCACGGCAATCCAGCCTCTCTTTCGGAACGGCGCCCGGCACCTGAATAAACACCGGGAGGGCCACTTTGACGGCCGCAGCGGCGGCTCATGTCATCCCTTTTGTCGCTGTATCGTTATATAGTTAACTGGTAGTGTAGAGAAGAAGGGCGCTGGTTATCAAGGAATATCGCGAACGACGGCGCTTCGCGCCTAAGCGCCGCGAACGCTTTGCGCTGTCTTGATTCGGAGGGGAGTCATGAGCAGATTCTTCGTGGAAGGGACGAGCGGAGGGCAGCTCGCCGACGAAAACGTGCGCCGTATCGGGGAATTCGAGACGCGCGAGGAAGCCATCGCGTGCGCAAAACGAACGATTGATTCCTTCCTGCTTCAGCAATACCGGCCGGATATGCTGCCGCGCGACCTGTTTGCCCGCTACCAGCTGTTCGGCGAGCATCCCAGCATATTCCAGAGCGACAATGCAACGATGAACGTCTCGGGCTTCAACGCGCTTCAATACGC
>CAYYZZ010000403.1:0-2524 GCA_964476235.1 uncultured Streptomycetaceae bacterium
AGGACGCGGTCGGCATCAAGTCGATCGAGCACGCGATCATCGACAAGGCGTGGGAAGAGGGCTGGGTCCAGCCGCGGCCGGCGGCACACAAGACCGGGAAGAAGGTGGCGATCGTGGGTTCCGGCCCCGGGGGACTCGCCAGCGCGCAGCAGCTCGCGCGCGTCGGCCACGACGTCGTCGTGTTCGAGAAAAACGACCGCATCGGCGGGCTGTTGCGTTACGGCATCCCCGATTTCAAGCTCGAGAAGGCGCAGATCGACCGGCGCATGGAGCAAATGGCCGCCGAGGGCGTCTCGTTCCGCACCGGTGTCTACGTCGGAAATCAGCGGCCCGGAAAAGGCGTTCCCGACTGGGCGACCGGGACGATCGCGCCGAGAAGGCTCCTTGCGGAATTCGACGCGGTGGTGCTCGCCGGCGGCGCGGAGCAGCCGCGCGACCTGCCGATACCGGGGCGTGAGCTGGACGGCGTGCACTTCGCGATGGAATTCCTGCTGCTGCAAAACAAGCGCGTCGCGGGCGACGCGGGCGTGCCCGATCTCTGGGCGACCGGCAAGCATGTGGTGATCATCGGCGGCGGGGACACCGGCTCCGACTGCGTCGGCACTTCCAATCGCCACGGCGCCAGGTCCGTCACGCAGTTCGAGCTGCTGCCCATGCCGCTCGACGTGGAGCGCAACCCGGTCTGGCCGTACTGGCCGACGCGGTTGCGCACCTCGGCCTCGCACGAGGAAGGCGTCAACCGCGACTGGTCAATCGTCACCAAGGCGTTCGTCGGCGGGGAAGGAGAAATGAGCGGCAAGGTGAAAGCGCTTAAGGCGGTGCGGCTGGAATGGAAAAACGGCAAGATGAGCGAGGTCCCGGGCTCGGAATTCACGCTGCCCGCCGATCTCGTTCTGCTCGCGATGGGATTCGTCTCGCCCGTGCAGTCGGTGCTGGAGGCTTTCGGCGTGGAAAAGGACGCCCGCGGCAACGCCAAGGCGGCCACGGACGGGCAGGGTTGTTACTCGACCTCGGTCCCCAAGGTATTCGCTGCCGGCGACATGCGGCGCGGGCAGTCGCTCGTGGTCTGGGCGATCCGCGAGGGGCGACAGTGCGCGCGCGCGGTAGACGAGTTCCTGATGGGGTCTTCCGAGTTGCCAAGATAAAAAGCGGCAACTCGTAAGACCCGGACTATGTGAGCAGGGGGCCGAGGCCCCCCGCACCCCCCGCAGCGGTGTCGCAGTCCTCGATATGACAAAACTCAAGAACGATACGCTGATCCGGGCGCTGCTGCGGCAGCCCACCCCCCATACCCCGGTCTGGCTGATGCGCCAGGCCGGGCGCTATCTCCCGGAGTACAACGCAACGCGCGCGCGCGCCGGCAGCTTTCTCGCGCTCGCCAAGAATCCCGACCTCGCCACCGAGGTGACACTGCAGCCGCTCGACCGCTTCCGGCTCGATGCCGCCATCGTCTTTTCCGACATCCTGACGATACCGGACGCCATGGGGCTGGGCCTGGCTTTCGCCGAAGGTGAAGGGCCTTACTTCGAGCGCCCGCTGCGCGAGGAGCGCGAGATACGCGCGCTTGCAGTGCCCGATCCCGGCGAGCGCCTGCGTTACGTGCTCGACACGGTGCGCCAGGTGCGCCTGGCGCTCGCCGGTAAGGTCCCGCTGATCGGCTTCTCCGGCAGTCCCTTTACCCTGGCCTGCTACATGGTAGAGGGGCGCGGGAGCGCCGATTTCCGCATCATCAAGAACATGCTCTATAACCGGCCCGAGTTGTTGCACCACATCCTGGAGGTCAACTGCCGCGCGGTCATCGCTTATCTCAACGCGCAGATCGAGTCAGGCGCGCAGGCGGTGATGATTTTCGACACCTGGGGCGGTGCGCTGGGTGCCGCCGAGTACCGCGAATTCTCGCTGGCCTACATGCGACGCATCATTGAAGGGCTCAAGCGCGAGCATCACGGCGAACGCATACCGAACATTCTGTTCACCAAGGGCGGCGGCACCTGGCTCGAGGCGATCGCCGCGAGCGGTTGCGACGCGGTCGGTGTCGACTGGACGGTGGATATCGGCGTGGCGCGCCGTCAGGTCGGCAATCGCGTTGCGCTGCAGGGAAACCTGGACCCTGCGGCGTTGCTCGCCGGTCCCGAGGCAGCACGCAAGGGCGTTGCCGCCGTGCTCGCGGGATTTGGTCGAGGGGCCGGCCATGTATTCAACTTGGGGCACGGCGTCTCGCAGTTCACGCCCCCAGAAAGTGTTGCCGCACTGGTGGACGCAGTGCACGAGCTGAGCCCGGCGTATCACTGAAAAGCCACGCCAGCTCTGGTGTTGCGGGCGGTTAACGCAAAGTTATGCACAGCAACACATTGTGCTACAAGGGATTTTTCTCCGGCTTGGGTCCACGGTGAGCATCTTTATAACTCATTGTTTTAAATGATATTAAAAGATACTTCTGGGTATGGCAGCGCCTTTGAGGGACCTGCCGCTTGAGGGCAAGACCGGCAACCCTATCAACATGGTTATCCACAGCGTCAAGTTG
>CAYYZZ010000404.1:0-2522 GCA_964476235.1 uncultured Streptomycetaceae bacterium
GCACCACGATCTCGCTCTCCAGCCAGCGCAGCGCGTAGCGCGCGCTCACCGCCGCCGGGTGCTCGATCCCGAATTCCACGATGCGCCGGCCGCCGGCCAACTCGCGCCACAGGCCGGCGTGACGGTCGTCGGCATTGATCACCGCCGTGCCGCCGGGCTTCAGGCCCTCGAAGATCTCGCCCTTGGCGCGCGCGATGGCCTCGACTGAAGCGAAGAATTCGATGTGCGCCGGCCCGGCGTTGTTGACGAGCGCCACGTCGGGCGCCGCAAGCCGCGCGAGATAGCGGATTTCGCCGGCATGGTTCATGCCCATCTCGATGACGGCATAGCGATGGCCCTGGCGCAACTCGAGCAGCGTGAGCGGCACGCCGATGTCGTTGTTGAGATTGCCGCGGGTCGCGAGCACTGAGGATTGAGGATTGAGGATTGAGGATTGAGCAGAACAGGCTTCACGCAGGATCGATGCGAGCATTTCTTTCACCGTGGTCTTGCCGTTGCTGCCGGTAAGCGCAACCAGGGGCATTGTGAATTTGCCGCGCCAGTAGGCGGCGAGCCTGCCGAGGGACGCCTTCGTGTCATCGACGACAAGCATGGAAAGCCGGCCACTCAATCCTCGATCCTCATTCCTCAATCCTGCTTTCTCGACCATGGCCGCGGCAGCGTCGGCGTCGGCGGCCTGCGCGAGAAAGTCATGCCCGTCGTAGCGCGCGCCCTTGAGCGCGACGAACAGCGCCTGCGGCACAAGCTCGCGGGTATCGGTGCTGACGGCCTCGAACACGCGGTCCTCGCCCCTCAGCTCGGCCGGGATCGCGCGCGCGGCTTCCGACAATCGCATCATGCTCATCGTGTCGCCAGCGCCTCCCCGGCCACGGTGGCATCCGAGAACGGGCGCCTGACGCCGCGGATTTCCTGGTAATCCTCGTGGCCTTTGCCCGCGAGGAGGATGACGTCGCCGCGGCGGGCTTCCGCAACGGCGCGCAGGATCGCGGTTCGCCGGTCAGCCTCGATCACGATTGCATCCGCTGCGCCGCGCGCGCCCGACATGATGTCCCTGATGATTTCCCGCGGGTCCTCGCCGCGCGGGTTGTCGGAGGTGACGACCACCCGGTCGGCCAGCTTCGTAGCCACTTTTCCCATCAGCGGGCGCTTGCCCCAGTCGCGATCGCCGCCGCAGCCGAAGACGCAGATCAGTTCCGGGTTTCGAGTTTCGAGTTTCGAGTTGCGGCCACGTTGTTTCCCAGCGTCTGACCCGGAACCCGGAACTTTGAACTCTGAACTTGAGAGCAGGTCGCGTAGCGTGAGCAGCGCCTGCTCGAGGGCGTCGGGGGTGTGGGCGTAGTCGACGACCACCAGCGGCTTCGCGCCGCCGCCGAGGGACTGCAGCCGGCCCGGCACCGGCTTCAACGCAGCGAGCGCGGACACGGCCTTCTTCAGTGGGACGCCGCTGGCGAGCAGCACCGCCAGCGTGCCGAGCAGGTTGTAAGCGTTATGACGGCCGAGCACGGGACTTGCCACGCGGGCGGAACCCCGGGGCGTCTTCACGTCGAAGGCGACGCCGCGCGCGCCGGTGACAAGATTGGCGCCGGTCACTTGCGCGGCCCGTGTCCCGCGCGCCGCGCCGAAACCGTAGCCGATCACTTTCAGCCCCGGCCGCCGGATGCGCCGTGCGAGCTCGAGGCCGAAATCGTCATCGAGATTCACCACCGCGTGCTTGAGCGTCTCCCATGCGAACAGCTTCGCCTTGGCTTCGCGGTAGCGCCGCATCGTGCGGTGGTACTCGAGGTGGTCGCGCGTCAGGTTGGTAAAGAGCGCGACGTCGAACTCGACACCCGCCACGCGGTCCTGGTCAAGACCGATCGAGGACACCTCCATCACCACCGCCTGCGCGCCGCGGCGGGCGAATTCCGCCAGTTGCGCGTGCAGCCACAGGGCATCGGGCGTGGTGTTGACGATGGGCGCGAACGGCGCGCGCAGCCCGTAGCCGAGCGTGCCGACCACCGCGCAACGGCGGCCGGCGCGTTCCAGCGCCTGCGCGATCCAGTGGCTGCAAGTGGTTTTGCCGTTCGTTCCGGTCACGCCGATCACCTGCAGCCGCGCGCTGGGACGGCCGTAGACGCGATTCGCGATCTCGCCTGCATGCCGGCGCAGCTCACGCAGGCCGAGGTTGGGCACCCGCCACCTCGGGTTCCATTCGAACCCGGCACGCTCCCACAGCACGTTCGCGGCGCCGTTCGCGATCGCCTGCGGAATGTAATCGCGGCCATCGTGCGACTCGCCGGTATAGGCGACGAAGGTGTCGCCGGGCCGCACCACGCGGCTGTCGTTGACGAGCCGCCGGGCGTTGAGCGCCCCGATCGCTTTCCAGTCCAGACGCGTTTCCGCTTTTTTCCTCAATCCTCGATCCTCAATCCTCAATCCTGCTCTCAGACTTCTTCCTTGATCTCCAGCGCGTCCGGCGGCGGCAGCGCCACGTTGTCCACCGGCGCGTCCGGCGCCACCGCCAGCAGCCGCAGCGCCCCCGC
>CAYYZZ010000405.1:0-1327 GCA_964476235.1 uncultured Streptomycetaceae bacterium
ATCCGCGACGTGATCGCGTTTCCCAAGACGCAGCGGGCGCAGTGCCTGCTCACGCACGCGCCGAGCCCGGTGGACGAGCGGCAGCTGCGCGAGCTGCACATCCGGCTGCGGCAGCCTGAACCCAGGAAGAATTAGCCGCCAAGTGCGGTTAAATCCGGACGCCAAGCGCCGGTTTGATTGGCGCGCCGGAGCGCGGAGCAGGGGCCCTGATCAATTGGGGATGCGACAGTGCAGGCGCGCCGGCGGCCGACGCGATGTGGCTTGATGCTTGCCGTCCGCGATTCAGAGGCCGATCGTGTTCGAACGGACGACACCGTCGCCGTTCAACACACGGGTAATGACAGACTGCCGGTCACCGGTACCGATTGCTAAGGCGATGAATGATACGGACGGCAAGGGCGCTATCTGCAATTCTGCTAGGGCTATTACTGGTGGCACCCGTGGCGATTGCCCGCGGCGATGCGCCCTCGAAAGCCGCTCTGCCGGAAATTGCTGTTGGCGAGCTGCCGGCGGAGGCGCGAAGCACAATTGCGCTGATCCGCAAGGGCGGGCCTTTTCCCTACGAGCGCGACGGAGTCGTGTTCGGCAACTTCGAGAAGAGACTGCCACCGCAGCCGCGCGGCTATTATCGCGAGTACACGGTCAGGACGCCGGGCGCGAAAAACCGCGGCGCGCGGCGCATCGTGGCCGGCCGCGGCGGCGAGCTTTATTACACGGACGACCATTACCAGAGCTTCCGGCGCATCAAGGAACCGTGACGTGGTATGGCGTGACATGATTATTCGTGACGTGATACGGCGTGACGTGATGATTCGTGTTTGACTAAAACACTAAACTCCAGTCACGCTGCGCCATGTCACGCTGCACCATGTCACGCTTCATCCTGTCACGAGCTATTCGATGAAATACGACAAGATACTCCGCGCCGGACGTTCGGGCGTGTACGCTGCCCCGCGATTAATGGGGCCGCTGCGGGCTGCGGCCAGGCGCGCGGGAATCGCCTGGTACGATCTCGACCTCGCCGGCGTGCGCGATCGCGACGCATTCCTGCGGCGTTGTGCCGGGGTTTTCCCGCTGCCCGATTACTTCGGAAACAACTGGGACGCGCTGCACGAGTGCATGCTGGAGCTTGCCGGGAGCGGGTCGCCTGGCGCCGTCGTGCATTGGCGCCGCGGGGCGGAGCTGGCGAAGCGCGCGCCCGGCGTGGCGGGCACCGCTCTTGAAATCCTGCAGGACACAGCCATGTACTGGGGGAGCAGCGGGCGGGTTTTCCTCGTCGTCGTGGACCGCGACAGCGTAACGGGGCTGGCGCTATCCCCGTTACGCT
>CAYYZZ010000405.1:1427-2515 GCA_964476235.1 uncultured Streptomycetaceae bacterium
CCGGTATCGGTGCTGGTGGTGGTGCATACGCCGGCCCTCGACGTCTTGCTGCTCGAGCGCGCCGACCGGCCGGGTTTCTGGCAGTCGGTGACGGGCAGCCAGGACGAAGGCGAGTCGTTGCGCGAGACCGCGGTGCGCGAGCTGAAGGAGGAAACCGGGCTCGATGCGGAGCGCCACGAGTTCGCCGACTGGCGCAAGCAGAACCGCTACGAGATCTACCGGCACTGGCGCAATCGCTATGCGCCCGGCGTCACGCACAACACCGAGCACGTGTTCGGGCTGCTCATACCTCAACCGCTCGAGGTCAATATCGAGCCGAGGGAGCATTTGCGCTACGAGTGGTTGCCCTGGCGGGAGGCGGCGGAGAAAGTGTTTTCCCGGAGCAACGCGGAGGCGATACGCGAGTTGCCCCAACGCCTCACGCAAGCCGGGAAATAACCCTGATCAGAATACGGACTCCAGCGCGCTTGCCGCGGCACTTTTCGGTCGTATTTATTGTCTATAATAATGCACAGAACTTCCCTGAGAGGGCGTTGACGCAATGGAAGTAGCGGATATCACCTTCGACCGTTTCAAGCCGCTCGCCGACGAGGCGTGCGACGGGCGCATTCGCGCCGCGCGCGCTGCGCTCGGCAAGAAGGCCGTGATCCTCGGCCACCACTACCAGCGCGCTGACGTCTACAAGTACGCCGACCTGACCGGCGACTCGCTGCAGCTCTCGAAGCTCGCGGCCCAGACCGACGCCCAATACATCGTTTTCTGCGGCGTGCACTTCATGGCGGAGGTCGCGGATATCCTGTCCAAGCCGCAGCAGGTCACGATACTGCCCGACCTCGGCGCCGGCTGCTCGATGGCGGACATGGCGAGCCTCGCCAAGGTCGATCGCGCCTGGCGCGAGATCGCCACCGTGCTCGACCCCGACCAGCACGTCACGCCGGTGACCTACATCAACTCGGCGGCGGACCTGAAAGCCTTCTGCGGCGAGCACGGCGGCATCGTCTGCACGTCCTCCAACGCGCGCCAGGTCCTCGATTGGTCGTTCGCGCGGCGCGAGAAGGTGCTGTTCTTCCCGGACCAGCACCTGGGGC
>CAYYZZ010000406.1:0-2513 GCA_964476235.1 uncultured Streptomycetaceae bacterium
CCACGCCGCGCGCGCCGAAGTGACGAGCTTGCCCGCGGCAATCACGCGGATGCGCACTTTCAGGTCGGCCTGCAGCAGGGAGTCCACCACGCGCGGCAGGGCCTCTGCGATCGGCAGCGACATGTGGTCCATCAACGTCTGCGGGGCGGCGCCGCTGCCGCCCTCGCCGCCGTCGATCGCCAGGAAATCGGGCGCGTACTCCCGGCCCCGGCGCAGCACCATATCGCACAAATCGTTGACGAAATCCCAGCCGCCGATGGCGGTCTTGATGCCGATCGGCCGCCCGGTGAGCTCGCGCATATAGGCCACCTTGTCGAGCAACTGGTCCATGTTGGCGATGTCGTAGTGGCGGTTGGGGCTGATCGAGTCCTTGCCCGCCGGAATGCCGCGGATCTTCGCAATCTCCTCGGTCACCTTGCTGCCCGGCAGCACCCCGCCCTTGCCCGGCTTGGCGCCCTGCGAGAGCTTGATCTCGAACGCCTTCACGTGCCGGGCCAGTTCCTTCACCTTCTCCGGCGAGAGGCTGCCGTCGTGATTGCGCATGCCGTACTTGGCGGTGCCCATCTGCATGATGATGTCGCAGCCGCCCTCGATGTGGTGCGGCGAGAGCCCGCCTTCCCCGGTGTCCATGTAACAACCCGCTTCCCGCGCTCCGCGCGAGAGCGAGCGCACCGCCGGCGCCGAGATTGCGCCGAAGCTCATGCCGCTGATATTGACGATCGAGCGCGCCTCGAACGGGTATTTGCAATAGCCCTCGCCGATGACGAGCGACGGCGTCGGCAGGCGGTCTTCCTCCAGCACCGGGAACGGGTGGTTGACGAAGATGATCGAGCCCGGCTCGCGCAGGTCGTTGGTCGAGCCGAAGCCGAGGATGCTGCCTTCGCCCTTGGCCAGCCGGTAGACGAAGCCCCGGGTGGCGCGATTGAACGGCATCTCGCTGCGATCGCCCGAAAAGAAATACTGGCGGAAGTACTCGCCGAGATCCTCGAAGAAAAAGCGCAGGTGCCCGATGACCGGGAAATTGCGGAGGACGGTGTGCTTTTTCTGGGTGACGTCGTGGATGATCAGGACGAACAGCGCACCCAGCAGCACGAATCCCAGAATCGTGCCGATGCCGTAGGAAACTACGCTCAACATGCCGTCCATCCCGCCCCCTGTTTGTGTTCTACAATTGCCGGATAACTTGAGCCTATCTCAATAATACCTCACGTGTGCGACGGTGGCGATTTGCTAAAGTAATACTGTGGCGCAGTGGATCGGTGGGCCCAAAGTAACGAAGACAACATGTATCGAAATCGCTCCGTCCCTTCGGGTTGCGGCCAAAACGGGCGCCTGCGTTGTTGCTCGGTCTTGCAATATCGACATATTGCTGCGACCTCGCGCCTAGCATCCGCCTCGTTTTCGCCACAACGCATCACGCGAGTATCATCGAGATAGGCTCGGAGGAATTCAGTGGATTTGGCATCCGAGATAGAGCGCAACGTGGCCGCCGCCCTGGCCGAGGACATGGGCAGCGGCGACGCTACCGCGCCGCTGACCCCAGCGGGCAAGACGGGCCGGGCGGCCGTGCTGTGCCGGCAGGAAGCGGTGGTCTGCGGGCAACCCTGGTTCGACGCCTGCTTCCGCAAACTCGACCCGAAAGTGGAGATCAAGTGGGCGGTCGCAGAGGGAGCCCGGGTCCAGGCCGGCACCCGCGTCTGCTCGGTGCGAGGCGAGGCGCGCGCGCTGCTTGCCGCCGAACGCAGCGCGATCAATTTTCTTCAGTCCCTGTCCGCGGTGGCAACCGTCACGCGCCGCTACGTGGAAGCGGTCGCCGGCACTCGCGCGAAGATCGTGGATACGCGCAAGACGCTGCCCGGCCTCCGTGTCGCCCAGAAATACGCGGTGCGGACGGGCGGCGGCGCCAACCACCGCATGGGGCTCTACGACGCCATGCTGATCAAGGAAAACCACATCGCGGCGGCGGGCGGCGTCCGGCAGGTGCTGGCGCAGGTGAAAAAAGTCGCGCGCCCCGGAATCTGGATCCAGATCGAGGTGGAAAACCTCGACCAGCTGCGGGAAGCGCTCGATGCCGGCGCGACCATGATCCTGCTCGACAACATGAGCGTCGATCAGACGCGCGAAGCCGTGAAGATCACCGGCGACCGCGCAGAGCTGGAAGCCTCCGGCGGCATCACACTGGAAAACATACGCGCGATCGCCGAGACCGGGGTGCACCGCATCTCGAGCGGAGCCCTGACCAAGGACGTGAAGGCGGTGGATTTCTCGATGCGTTTTAAAGCTTGATTTAGCCGCAAAGACGCAGAGGCGCTAAGAAAATCAAGACGGGACTAAGATCAAAACCAATACGAACCGCCAAGACCGCCAAGATATTCCAAGAACTAGAGCAGAACACCTACGTTCACCGCCTGGACGTTAGGCTGTGGTAGTCGCGATTTGGTCTCACAGACTGCCACCTGGCGGCGGCATGGTGCGACCGGCTCCCGCTGCTTCTTACGGCTTCTGTTCTTCGC
>CAYYZZ010000407.1:0-2513 GCA_964476235.1 uncultured Streptomycetaceae bacterium
CTGCTGGTGGACACGCCGGGATTCCAGATCGGCACCGAGGCCGAGCGCGCGGGCGCGCCGGGCAAGATCATGAACTTCATGAACGCGATGACGCTGGTCACCGTGCCGCACCTGTCGGTGATCATCCGCAAGAGCTACGGGCGGGCCTACGTGTGCATGGGCGGCGGCAGGCATTCGGACGACGTCGCGGCATGGCCGACGGCGGAAGTGAGCTTCATGAGCCCCGAGTTCGCGACCCAGATCGTGCACGGCGTGGGCGTGGGCGAGGCGGGCTTCGAGGAGAAGTTCGCGCAGATCCAGAAGGGAGCCGACGTGTGGGGGCTCGCCGAGGTCTACGCGGCGCAGGCCGTGATCCGCCCGGATGAGACGCGCGACTACCTCATCCGCATGCTGGAGGTATACCGGCTGAGAACGACGAAGGGGGTGGGGCAGCACCTGATGCGCAACTGGCCAACTAGCTACTAGATCGTGACGTGATGAAGCGTGACATGGTGAAGCGTGACGTGATAAGGCGTGACGCGATGAAGCGTGATCGAGGAAATGCTTTGGTCGAATCACGAATCACGATTCACGAATCACGCTTTTCTCATGTTTAGCAAAGTCGTCGTTGCCAACCGCGGGGCCGTGGCGGCACGCGTGCTGCGGGCGCTGAACGAGATGGGTATCCGGTCGGCGGCCGTTTACTCGGAAGCTGACGCGGGCGCGCCGTACCTGGAGATGGCGGGCGAGACCCACGCGATCGGACCGGCGCCGGCGCGGGAGAGCTATCTCAACCAGGACGTGCTGATCGAGGTGCTGCGCAAGTCGCACGCGGACGGGTTGCATCCCGGCTACGGCTTTCTTTCCGAGAACGCGGCATTCGCGCAGAAGGTGACGGATGCCGGCGCGCGCTTCATCGGGCCGTCGCCGCGCTGGATCGAGGCGATGGGGCACAAGACGCGGGCGCGCGAGCTGGCCGCGAGCCACGGCATGCCGATGTCGAAAGGTACCGGTGTGCTGCCGGCGGACGCGGATGCGACGCTCGCCGCGGCGCGCGCGATCGGCTTCCCGGTGCTGGTGAAGCCGGCGGGCGGGGGCGGCGGAATCGGCATGCTGCCGGCGAAGGACGAAACGGAGCTGCTCGCGGCGGTCGAGCGCTCGCGCTCCATGGCGGACCGCGGCTTCGGCAACGCGGAAGTCTATCTCGAGCGCCTGATCGAACGCCCGCGTCACGTCGAGTTCCAGGTGCTGGGCGACCAGCATGGCGGCGCGACGCACCTGTTCGAGCGCGACTGCTCGACGCAGCGGCGCAACCAGAAGGTGATCGAAGAGGCGCCGGCGCCCGGCATCCCGCGCGAGAGGGCCGTCGCGGTCGCGGAACAGATAGCCGCAATCATGCGCAAGATGGGCTACGACAACATCGGCACGGTGGAAATGCTGCTGGGCGACGACGGCTCGTTCAGCTTCCTCGAGATGAATACCCGGCTGCAGGTCGAGCACGGCGTGACCGAGGAAGTGACCGGCGTGGACCTGGTGCAGGCGCAGATCCGCTCGGCAGCGGGCGGGAAGCTTGCCGACATCCTGCCCGGTCGCATCGAAGTGAAAGGACACGCCATACAGGCCCGCGTTTACGCCGAGGACCCGAAGAATTTCTTCCCGTCCCCCGGCAAGCTCAAGATATTCCGGCAGCCGCGGGACAAAGGAGTGCGCGTCGAGACCGGGTATGCCGAAGGCAGGGACGTGACGCCGTATTACGATCCGATGATCGCCAAGGTGATTGTCCGGGCGGACACGCGCGAACAGGCGGTCGACCGGCTGATCGATGCGCTGGAGGCGTTCGAGATCCAGGGGATCAAGCACAACATCCCGGCGGTGCTGGCGGTGCTGCGCTCGGAACCGTTTCGCGCGGGGCGCGTGCATACCGGCCTCATCGCCGAAGTGCTCGGCCAGAGTAGAAAATAGCCGCCAAGACGCCGGAAAAACGAGAATAAATTAGCCGCCAAGACGCCAAGACGCCAAGAAACCCCTAAACAAAAATGAAGATCGAAAGACAATCCAGATTATTCGATACAAATGTACCCCATTGCTTTGTTAATGTTGATATGAATTTCTTCATGCTTTCCTTGGCGTCTTGGCGGCTAATTTGAGGTTTATGCCAGGTCTCGACGACATCGCAGAAGCGAGGAAGCAAGGGCGCACCGCGCTCGACGAGCTGGCCGGCAAGCGGCTGCTGGCAAGCTTCGGCGTCGCGGTGCCGAAGTCGCTCGTCGTTCAGGATGCAAACGAAGCGGAGCGGGCCTGCGGCAAGCTGAATCCGCCGCTGGCGCTCAAGGTGATCTCCCCCGACATCCTGCACAAGAGCGACGCGGGCGGCGTGAAAACCGGCCTGATAAGCGCCACCGAAGTCGGGGAGGCCGTGCGCGCGATGATGAAACTGCCGGCGATCGAGCGCGCGCGCATCGACGGTTTTCTGCTGGAGGAGATGGCGCCGGCGGGCCAGGAGGTCGTGGTCGGCGGCCTGCGCGATCCCCAGT
>CAYYZZ010000408.1:0-2511 GCA_964476235.1 uncultured Streptomycetaceae bacterium
ACGAACTCGCGCTCGGTGCCCGCGTACATGCGCCCGCCGACCGAGGAATATTCGCCCTCGCTGTTCTCGCGCACCACCCAGAAATCGATGTCGCCCACCTTGCGGTTGGCGAGCGGGCATTTCATGCCGGGCATCAGCCGCACCGGCCGCAGGTTCACGTACTGGTCGTAGCCGCGGCGGAACGGGATCAGCAGGCCCCACAGCGAGATGTGATCGGGCACCGTGGCCGGCCAGCCGGCGGCGCCGAAGAAAACCGCGTCGTGCTTCCTGAGCCGGTCGAGCGCGTCCTCGGGCATCATTCGGCCGTGCTTCGCGTAGTAGTCGCAGCTCCAGTCGAACTCGTCGAATTTCCACTGGATGCCGAACTTGCGCCCGGCCGCTTCCAGCACGCGCAGGCCCTCGGGTATCACTTCCTTGCCGATGCCGTCGCCCGGGATGACGGCGATGCGAAACTGTTTCATTTGCTTAATCCCGTGATTCGTGAATCGTGATTCGTGATTCGACTCGCGCTGACTACCAAAAATAAAGGGCAGCCGGTGCTGCCCTTGTTACCGCGCGACTATTGTGGAAACTGAGGCGATCAGGCCGCGGGCTTCGTGGCGGCGGCGGGCTTCCGCGCGTATTTCTGGCGGAACTTCTCGACGCGGCCGGCGGTGTCCACGAGCTTGTGCTTGCCGGTGTAGAAGGGATGGCACTCCGAGCACACTTCGACTTGCAGGTCGCGGCCCAGGGTCGAACGCGTGTCCCACGTTTTGCCGCAGCTGCAGGTGACGGTGATGGTGCTGTATTGGGGATGGATCTTCGGTTTCATACGTCCTCGATTCTCACGGTGCGGAATTGGCTCTTGGACCAATTCCGCGGTGTCCATTTTCCCTCTCCCTCAGGGAGAGGGGGAAGGGGTGAGGGTGAGATTTTCGCTGGTTTCCGACAGGAAGTCGCGCATTATCCATAATTTAGCCGTCACTGGCAAGTGACGCGCGAAAGCCGGGAGATCGGGAGTGAGATCGAAAATCCGGGAGATCGGGAGGTCGTAAGATCGGGAGATCGACAATGGCCTTTTCGCTCTCCCGCCCTCGCGCGCTCACGCCCTCGCGTTCTTCAGCGCAAGAGGGGCCGTTGTCCCGGCGTCCAGTTCTCCATCAGCGCGCAGCAGCGCGCGATCTCGCGCTTGCCGGCCTCGGGGCTCACCACCGCGAAGCGGGAGGTCCCGCCCATCACGTTGAGCGACACGAAGGTGATCTCCCCGGAACGGGTGCTGACCTTCAACCTGCCCTGGTCGTAGCCGTAGCCGTGCAGCAAGCGGTCGCCCGGCCGCACGTCGACCCGGAAGTAAGTCCCGGGCAGCGTGGCGCCGATGATGCGGCCGTCCACGTGGAGCACGGTATCCTCCGACGCGGTGCCGGCGGGGAAATCGTTGCGGAAGATGTAGAGAGTGGCGGCGTTGGGGTGCGTGAGGTAGCGCTTCGCCTCGGCGTCGCGCACCGGCGTCGCTTGCGGTACCGACGCGCAGCCGGCAGGCACGGCGGCCATCAGCGAGGCCAAAATGAGAAGCAGCAGACGGGCCGCGCGCATCACCCGCCTCCCACCAGCACGGAGCGGCTGACCGCGGCGCGCCCGTACGGCTCGTTGACAAGATAGAACTGCGATTGCGGGAACTGCATGAACGGCGCCAGCCGCTGCTGCACGAAGTAGATCCTGCCGGGCTCGGCCTGCAACGTGATCGCGCCGATATCGGGGCCGTAGCCGGTGATGTGATGCGTTCCCGGCGCGGCCTCCCAGCGGAAATACGTGCCCGGGTAGGTTGTGATCATGACCGTATCGCCAAGCCAGATCGTCGCCGCCTTGTCGCTGAAATCCGGGTGGTCGCGCACCAGGTAAATCACCGCCTTGTCCGGCACGGATTCGAATTTCCTGGCCTGGATGTCCTGCGGAGTCAGCGGCAGCTGCACGCAGCCCGCCAGTGCCAGTGCGATCAGCAATACCCGCCACATAGGACCTCCGGCACGTCAACGCTACGTTAGCTTAGACGCAAATGCCCGGCGCGGGGTTTCGGAGTTGTAACCAGTTGTTATGCGGGATGAAAGAGGACCCCGGTTTCCCGGGATGTGACCGTGGAGACGGCCAGGACTTTTTCGCAGCTATCCTGGCCCGGAAAGAGAACGCGATATCTTGCGACTAACCCCGCCGCATCGAATCGAAGAAGTAGGACATCGACGGGTGGAGCAGGGGCCCCGGTTTCCGGGGATGCGACCCCGGAGATGGCCCCGATTTCGGGCCAGGAATAGGAGACTTGAATCGTCCGCAGGCGCTTCTACGTGTAATCACCCTCGACGCATAGAGTCGAAGAAATCGGCGTTGTTCTTCGTCGCCCGCACCTTGTCGAGCAGGAACTCGGTCGCTTCCAGTTCATCCATCGGGTAGAGCAGCTTGCGCAGCACCCAGATCTTCTGCAGCACGTCCTGCTTGATCAGCAGCTCCTCGCGGCGGGTGCCGGACTTGTTGACGTTGATC
>CAYYZZ010000409.1:0-2504 GCA_964476235.1 uncultured Streptomycetaceae bacterium
TTCAAGGTTCAAGGTTCAAGGTTCAAGGTTCAAGGTTCAAGGTTCAAGGTTCAAGCTTTTTAGATTGGGCGTTGTACCTTGCACCTTGTTCCTTGTACCTTGTCCCTGCTTCTATTCGGCCTTGATGCCGGCCTCGCGTATCACCTTCCCCCACTTCTCGATCTCGTCGGCAAGATACTTGCGCAAATCGGCGGGCGTGCCCGGCAGCGGTTCCGCGCCCTGTGCGAGCAGCCGGTCGCGCGTCTCCGGTTCTTTCATCAGCGCCACGATTTCCGTATTGAGCCGGTTGACGATGGGTTGCGGCGTCTTCGCCGCCGCGAACACGCCGAACCAGCCCACCGCGTGGAAGCCCGGCATGCCCGTTTCCGCGAGCGTCGGCAGCTCGGGATAAACGACCGAGCGCTTCAAACTGGTCACCCCCAGGGCGCGCAACTGGCCCTTCTTGATGTAAGGCGCGAGGACCAGCACGTTGTCGATGGCCAGGTCGAGCCGGCCGCCCAACAGGTCCGGCATGACCGCGCCGGTGCCCTTGTACGGCACGTAGAGCATGTCGATGCCCGCCGTGCGCTTCAACAGCTCGCCGGCGAGCCGCTGCAGCGAGCCCGGCGTGGACCCGGCGATAGTCAGCTTGCCCGGGTTCGCCCTGGCGTGCGCAATCAGGTCCGCCACCGTCTTCACCGGCAGCGTCGCCTGGGCCACCAGCACGTACGGCGAGGTGCCGACGAATGCGATCGGTGACAGATCCTTCTGCAGATCGAACGGCAACTTGAAAAGAGTGCTGATCGTGCCCCAGGAGCCCGCCGCCATGATCAGCGTGTAGCCGTCCGGCTGCGAATTGACGACGAGCTGGATCGCGATGGTGCCGCTCGCGCCCGCGCGGTTGTCCACCACGACCTGCTGCCCGAGGCGCTCGGAGAGCTTGGCCGAGACGATGCGCGCCATGACGTCGGTGCTGCCGCCGGCCGGAAGCCCGACCACCATGCGGATCGGGCGCTGTGGATAATTCTGAGCCCAGGCCGGCGCTGGCGCGCCCCAAACCATCGCCAGCGCGATCAGCGCGCCGCAAATCCCCCTCGATTGCATCTCTCGTCCTTTTTTAATACTTTATCAGCCCATCACTCATCACCCATCATTCAGTATAGAGTAAGATTTCCCGTTCTATGCAGCGACACCGACACAGGGAGGATCCGAAATGACGACGACTTACAACCCCGCGGCCCATTACGAGATCAAGGTCTGGGATGTGGACTTCCGAAGCGCGCCGGGCGGACGGGCGCTGAAGGCCCGCGTCTATCAACCGCAAGGCCCGGGGCCGTTCCCGACCCTGCTCGACCTGCACGGCGGCGCCTGGAACGACAAGGACCGCCTGGCCAATGTTCCCATGGATGAAAACCTGGCGGAAAGCGGCATCCTGGTGGTTGCGGTTGACCTCACGCTGGCTGCCGAGGCGCCCTACCCGGCCTCGGTCCAGGACGCGAACTACGCGGTCCGGTGGCTCAAGACGAAAGCGCGCGAGTGGAAAGGCGACCCCTCCACGTTGGGCGTGCTGGGCAGCTCCACCGGCGGCCACCTCGGCGAGCTGCTCGCCATGCGCCCGCGCGATGCGCGCTACAACGCGCACCCGCTGCCCGCAGTTTCAAATGCGGTATTAAATGCGGCGCCGAACGTGGATGCGACGGTCGCGTACGCCATCGCCCGCTCGCCGATCAGCGACCCTTACACCCGCTTCCAGCAGGCGGAGAAGATGAAGCGCGCGGAGATGATGCAGAAGACGAAGAATTACTTCAAGCCGTGGGAATCCATCTTCGAGGCCAATCCGCAGCAGATACTCGACCGCGGCGAGAAAGTGTCGCTGCCGCCGATGTTCATCCTGCAGGGCGAGCTCGATGACAACGTGATTCCGCCGATCCAGCAGAAGTTCGCCGCGACCTACCGGAAAGCCGGCGGCGAGTGCCAGCTGGAAATCTTTCCGGGTTGCGGGCACATGTGGGTGGCCGACCCGGGCCCGCAAACCGACCGCGCCCACGAGATGATCAGGGCATTTATCGCGCGGCAGCTGGGCGCTTTGCGTAAAGCCGCGTAGCCGGATCGAAGTGATGCAGTGATGAGCGATGAGGGTGTGAGCCGGGGTACTCCCCTCCTGCCTGAGGGTGAGCCGGGGTTTCCATCCTTTTTTCATGCGCTATTCTCCTGACGAAAAGCGCATCTCGAATCTCCCCTCGCCCTCCTACAGGGAGAGGGGCGGGGGTGAGGGTGAGCCGGCGAACGCCAGCCGCGATGCAGCGCGACTGGCCGGGCGGGGTGGCCCATATGAGTAGTTATCGGGGGTGGTGGGAGCAAACCTCACTGCTTCCCCCGCTTGGCCCAGTTCCCTGGCAGCACCGACTGATCTTTTGCTCCGAGCCCACTCCGCGCCGCTTCTTCAAAGCACTTGAGCGCGGTCTCCGCAGCCGGCAGCGTCCCGCCCAGCGCCTTCGCCTCGGCGATCATCGTGCGCAGGTCCT
>CAYYZZ010000410.1:0-2493 GCA_964476235.1 uncultured Streptomycetaceae bacterium
CAGGTCGTGGCGGTGCGCATCCAGGAGATGCGGCTGATCGGCTTCGTGACGACGGAGGATCCTAAGGGCCTGCCGGGCAAGACAGCCGCCGACAAGATCATCGGCGTCTACCTGCCGATGAGCTACGGGATCGGCGGCTACACGGTTTACCTGCCGAAGGCGCTGGTCGAGCCGCTCGACATGTCGCTCGAGGACGCCATGAGGATCACCCTGAGCGGCGGCGTGTCCATGAGCAACAAGCGGAAGAAGGACAAGCCGGGGCAGGGTGCGGCGAAGTGAGGCAGTAACGAGGCGAGGACAATCTGACGCGCGATACGGCATGGCGTGGCACGGTAATGCACCAAGGCGCGCCATACCGCGTTTCAATCATCCATCATCCCCGGTTGCTGCTGTGGCTCGGATCCTGTCGCGGCCTTTTGCGATGACCGCTTCGATCACGGGCGCGATGCTGTCGGGCACGCGTCCGTTGAGCTTCTCGGGCAGGCCGCTGCGGGCAATCTCCAGGAACCAGGCTTTCGTCGCACGCGTCATGCGCGTCGAGGAACCCAGCGCATTGAGCAACTCCAGCGTGTCCGCCATCTCGTGCGCGCGCCGCCCGGCATGCACGGCCGTGCTGCCGACGAAGCGCTTGATGACCTGGGCGAACGGCATGCTGTCCATCCAGCGTATGAGTTCCGCCTCCACTGCATCGCGGATGCCGCGGCGCTGCGCGGCCTCCAGCGTCTCGAGCAGCAGCGCAGTCAGCCCTTTCATGAAGACCGCGCGCAGCAGCTTCATCGCGCTGGCGGCGCCCGCGCCGCCGTCAACCACCTGGATGTTCATGCCATAGGGCGCAAGCAGTTCGCGGAAACGACCGGCTTGGGGACCGCTCGCGAGCAGCAGCACTTTGATGCCCTCGACCGGGACCGGGCCCATGATCGCGGCGTCCACGAATGCCGCGTCTGCATCAAGCAGGCCGGCGGCTTTTTCCATGGCCCTGACCGAGGCCGCGCTCAGGTCGACGTAGATCTGCCCCGGGCGCAGGTGCGGTCGCGCGGCGCGCAGCGCAGCCAGCGCGTTCCTGCCGGGCGTGACGGCAAGTATGACTTCCGTCCGGCGGCACAACTCGCGCGGACTCCTGACCAGTTCGATGCCGGCATCGGCCGCCCGCGCGTGGAGCGGATCACCGGCGGTGGCCTTCGCGCCCGAGCGGCTGTACGCGACCATTCCCTCGAGCCCGTTTTTCGACAGCCCCTTTGCGAAGTGATACCCGGCCTCGCCGAAGCCCATGAAGCCCAGTTTCAATGGATTCGCCTCCATCAGATTCCCTCCTTCGGCTCAACCACGTGACAGGATGAAGCGTGACGTGATGCTGCGTGACATGATGGAGCGTGACGCGGTACGGCGTGGTTAGAGCAAAGCCGGGCAACGCAGGTTTATGTCACGCACCATCACGTCACGAACCACCACGTCACGCTTCATCATGTCACGCTTCAATCAGCCTTGATTCCCGCTTCGCGGATCACCTTGCTCCACCGCGCGTGCTCCGCGCGCATGAATTCCGCGAACTGTTCGGGCGCCCTAGAATCCGGCTCGCCACCCAGGGCGCGCAGTCTCTCGCGGGTCTCGGGCGCCGCCATCAGCTTCACGCTTTCCGCGTGCAGGCGCTCGATGATCGGGCGCGGCGTGCCCGCCGGGGCCAGCAGCCCGTACCAGTTGACGGCCTGGATCTGCGGGAAGCCGGCCTCGACCGAAGTCGGCACCTCGGGCATCGAAACCGCGCGCTTCGTGTCGAAGACGGCGAGACCGCGCATCCTGCCGTCCTTCACGTACGATGCGGCGCTCGTGACCACGATGATCACCATGTCCACGTCGCCGCTCATGGCGCCGACGAGCCCGAAGCCCGCGCTCTTGTACGGGACGTGCGTGAATTTGATCCTGGCGGCCCCCTGCAGCAACTCGGCCGCGAGATGGTTCGCCGAGCCGACGCCTCCCGAACCATAGGCGATCTTGCCGGGATGGGCGCGGGCGAGTTGCACCAGCTCGCCGAGGCTCTTCGCCGGCACTGAAGGATGCACCACCAGCCCATTGGGAATGGTGGAAACCATCGCGATCGGCACAAAGTCGCGCATCGGGTCGTAGCCGACCTTGCGGTACACGAACGGGTTGGTCAGCAGCGGCACCGCGCCCATCAGCAGCGTGTAGCCGTCCGGAGCCGACCTGGCCGCGGCCTCGAAGCCGATGTTGCCCGCGGCGCCCAGGCGCGGCTCGACGTACACCTGCTGGCCCAGCGCGGGCGTGAGCTGCTGGGCGACCATGCGGGCCATCAGTTCCGATCCGCCGGTAAAGCCCACGATGATGCGCACCGGCTTCACCGGGTAGTTTTGCGCGGCCAGCGCGGCGCTCCATCCCGCCGCAACGATTGCGAATGCCAGGGATGCAACGATCTCCGCCGCGCGCAAAACTAAAAATAAACTTTCGCGCCTCATCATGTCACGCTCCATCATGTCACGC
>CAYYZZ010000411.1:0-2490 GCA_964476235.1 uncultured Streptomycetaceae bacterium
CCAGCGCGCGAGCGGCGCCAGCACGCCGAAGATGCCGATGCTGGCGAACGCGAGCCCCCACGCGAACAGGCTGCGGTTGCCGCCGGCGAGGTCGAGCACCACGCCGAACACCAGCGGCGCAAGGAACGCCGAGCTGAAGCCGACGAACGAGTAGACCGCCATGGTCGCGCCGCGCTGATCGGGCGGCGCGGAGGCGATCGCGCCGGACGTGAGCGCGGCGGAATCGCCCAGCATGAGGCCGTAATGCAGGCACATGATGAGAAAGACCAGCAACCACGGCAGCGCCGCGGTGTAGCCCAGCACGCAGGCGACAAGGCCCGAGGCGGTCATGAAGGTGAAGATCACGCGCGTGCGGCCGAAGCGGATGGCGAGCTCGTTGCCCGACACGCTCATCACCGGCCCCAGCATATTGATGGCTGCGGCGAGCGTAGCCGCGCCGATCAGCATCGGCGCATCCGCCGGCTGCAGCGACGCGGTGAATACCAGGAACGCCACCATCCACGAGCGCTGTCCGAACAGCTCGTAGTTGTGCGCCGAATAGCCGAGGATGTAGGGCAGCGTTTTCCGGTTCTTCAGCACCGGCCGGAAATCGAGCAGCGCGGGCGACGGCTGGTTCGCCGCGCGCGTGCGGCCGCGCGGCATGACGAGATTGACCAGCAGCGCCGCGATCACCGGGCCGGCCGCGCCGTAGGCAAACGCCGCCTGCCAGCCATACGCCGCGCCGATCCAGCCACAGATCAGGATGGAAATCGTCGAGCCGATGCCGAAGCTCGCGGTATAGAAGCCGACCGCGCGCGACTGCACCGATCCTTCGAGCGGGTCGGCCAGCATCTTGAGACCCGGCATGTAGCTGCCGCCGAGCCCGGCCCCGATCAGGAACTGGAAGAAGAGCGCGCTCCACAGCCCCTGCGCGAACAGCATGAAGCCCGCCGCCCCGGCGATCGACAGGGCGCAGGCGAAGGCATAGACCCGGCGCGCGTCCACCCGGTCGGTCAGGCTGGTGAGGATGGGGGTGGCCGCGACAAAGCCCGCGTAATAAATGCCGCTGATCAGGCCCGCCTCGGAATTGGAAAGTCCCCACTCCTTCTGCAGTGCGGGCAGCAGCGTGGTGTACGCCGCGAAGCCGGTCATGCCGAAAATTTCCGCACTGCACATGAGCAGCGTCAACCGGATCGGCGTAGGCCAGCGATGGGTCAAACTCATGCGGAAATTTTCAATGAAGGGACAAGATGGTGGCCGTCAAAATATTCAGGTAGATCCTGACAAGGGGCATGTGCGCGCTCACCGCGCAGAGGCTCCTTGTCAGATCGCGCCCGCCTTCTTCAGCAGATCCGCAATCGCCTCCGCCATCTTGCGATAACCCCTGGCGTTGGGATGGATCGGGTCGGCTTTCAGCTCGCGCTGGTAGAGCACGTCGGTCACGATCTTGCCCTCGTAGGGGATGCCGAGCTCCTTCGCGAGCTCCTCGTAGAATTCGGGCGCGCTGGTGATGAGCGCGGGCCTGGGCACGCCAAACAGCACGACCGAGATGCCCCGCCCCTTGATGGTCTGGAGGATCTGGCGCAGGTTGGCCTTGATCTCTGCTTCATCCAGCTTGCGCAGCATGTCGTTGCCGCCGAGCCCTACGATCATGAGGGCCGGACGATGCTCTTCAATCACGCTCTCCAGGCGGGCCAGGCCGCCACTCGTCACCTCGCCGGGCACGCCCGCGCGGACGACCGTGCGGTTGATGATCTGCGCCAGCACCGCGGGATAGCTTTCGGCTTCGTTCGCGCCGATGCCGTAAGTGAGGCTGTCGCCGAAGGCGACGATGACGTCGTTCGGCCCGACCGGCGACAGGCGCGGCCCCTTCTGCCCACAGCTCACGAGCGTGGTGAGGAGAAGCAGTGTGATAGCAAGCCGTTTCATGCCCTTCTTTCGTCGCTCTTTTTTTCCCGCGGACGCTTGCGCAGGTCGCGCAGGATTTCCCGCGCGGCGTTATGCCCCGGCATCCCCGACACGCCGCCGCCGGGGTGCGTGCCCGCGCCACACAGGTAGAGACCGGCGACCGGCGTGCGGTAATCGGCGTGCCCCAGCACCGGGCGCGCGCTCCAGATCTGGTCGAGCGTCAGCGCGCCATGGAAGATGTCGCCGCCGGTCAACCCGAACTCGCGCTCGAGATCGAGCGGCGACAGGATGCTGCGCCCGAGCACCGAACCCTTGAAGTTGGGCGCGTAGCGCGTGACCGTGTCGATCACCAGGTCCGCGGCGGGCTCGCGGATCGTGTCCCAGTCGAGCCCGTTGGGCAGGTCGTAGGCGAAATGCTGGCAGAACAGGCTCGCGACGTGCTTGCCAGGTGGCGCCAGCGTCGAGTCCACCGTGGACGGAATCAGCATCTCCACGATCGGCGCGCGCGAGCAGCCCAGGGTACGCGCATCGAAGTAGGCCTGCTCCATGTAGCCCAGCGAGGGGCCGATGATGATGCCCGACTGGTGGTGCGCCTGCAGGTGC
>CAYYZZ010000412.1:0-2473 GCA_964476235.1 uncultured Streptomycetaceae bacterium
GGCATCCTCACCAGCCTGCTGCTGTTCTGGGGTGTGTGGACGCTGCTGGTCTCGCGCGAGCGCGCGCTGAAGCTCGCCGAGCACGCCCGGGCGGTGACCGCTGCGGAGGGGCTGCGCGAGCAGCTCGCCTTCATCCAGCAGCTGATCGAGGCCGTGCCGCAGCCGATCTTCTTCAAGGACGCGGAGGGACGCTACCTCGGGGTCAACAAGGCGTGGGAAGAGTTCTTCGGCATCCCGCGCGAGCAGTTCATCGGCAAATCCGTGTTCGAGCTGTATCCGAACAACCCGGAGCTGGCGAAGAGGCACCATGCCAAGGACCAGGAGCTCTTCAGCAGCCCGGGCAGCCAGACCTACGAGGCGGCCATCGTCGCGGCGGACGGACGGGTGCATCACACGATCTACAGCAAGGCGACCTTCAACAAGTCGGACGGTTCCGTCGCCGGCCTGATCGGGACCATCACCGACGTGACCGGGCTGAAGAAGGCGGAAGCGGCGCTGCGCCAGAGCGAAGAGCGTTTCCGGGATCTCACGGAGCTGTCCTCGGACTGGTACTGGGAGCAGGACGCGAATTTCCGGTTCACCCAGATGTCGTCCAAGGTCTATGAGTTCAGCCTGGATGCCGAGGAGCACATCGGCAGGACGCGCTGGGAAATGCCGCTGCTCAACGTCAGCGCGGAGCAGTGGGAGGCGCACAAGAGCCTGCTCGCCGCGCACGAGCCGTTCCAGGACTTCATCTACCAGCGCCACGACACCAACGGCAACCTGCGCACCATCAGCGCGAGCGGCCGGCCGATCTTCGACGAGCAGGACCGCTTCAAGGGTTATCGCGGGACCGGCCGGGATATCACCGTGCAGAAGCAGGTCGAGGAGCAGATACGGCACATGGCGCACCACGACGCGCTGACCCAGCTGCCCAACCGGGCGCTGCTCTACGACCGCATCGGCCAGGCGGTCGCGCAGGCGCAACGCAACCGCGAGGCGCTCGCGCTGCTGTTCATCGATCTCGACCGCTTCAAGACCGTCAACGACTCGCTCGGGCACCCGGTCGGCGACCGCCTGCTGAAAGCCGTCGGCGAACGGCTGATGGCTTGCACGCGCGGTTCCGATACGATCGCCCGCATCGGCGGCGACGAGTTCGTCGTGCTGCTCGCCGATCTCAACCAACCCGAGGACGCGCGGCACGTGGCGCAGAAAGTGCTCGACTCGCTGTCGGAGCCGCTGATGATCGACGGCCACGAGCTCAAGGTCACCCCCAGCATCGGCATCTGCGCCTATCCCCACGACGGCGAGGATGTCGAGACGCTGATGCGCAATGCCGACACCGCGATGTATTACGCGAAGCAGATGGGCCGCAACAATTACCAGTTCTTCACCCAGGCGATGAACGACGCGGCGCAGGAGCGCCTGGTGCTGGAGAACGACCTGCGGCACGCCCTGGAGCGCGGGGAATTCACGCTGCACTACCAGCCGCAGCTCGACCTGAAGACGGGGGGCATCATCGGATTCGAGGCGCTGGTGCGCTGGCTGCACCCGCAGCGGGGCATGGTCGTGCCGTCCCAGTTCATACCGGCGGCCGAGGAAACCGGCTTGATCGGACCGATCGGAGAATGGGTGCTGCGCGAGGCCTGCTCGCAGGCCCGGGTGTGGCACCTGGCGGGCCACCCGCAACTGCAGGTATCCGTCAATTGCTCGGCGCAGCAGTTTCAGCACGAGGGTCTCGTGGAAACCGTGGGGCGCATCCTGCGCGAGACCGGCCTGCCGGCGAATCGCCTGGACCTGGAGATTACGGAGAGCGTCATCATTCAGCGCTCGGAAGAAGTGATCGCCCGGTTCCAGGCGTTCGACGACATGGGCGTGCGCATCTCGATCGACGACTTCGGCACCGGCTACTCGAGCTTGAGCTACTTGAAGCGCTTCGCGATCCACCAGCTGAAGATCGACCAGTCATTCGTGCGCGACATCAGCTCGGATCCCGACGACGCGGCCATCGTGAGCGCGATTATCGCCATCTCGCACAGCCTGGGCCTCAATGTCGTCGCGGAGGGGGTGGAAACGGCCGAGCAACTGGCGTTTCTGCGGTCGCTGGGTTGTGACGCGGCTCAAGGATATTACTTCAGCAAGCCGCTGCCGGCGGAAGAATTTACACGGCTGCTCGACGGCTGGAGCCAGCAGAAGCGCGCGGCGGCCGGCGCCTGAACCGAAAATGACGTAAGGGCGTCAGAGCGTGAGGGCGTGAGAGCGACGTGGAACACCCTCTCACGAATTCCCGATCTCACGATCTCCCGGGTTTCCGGGCGGTCGCCGGTTACTTAGAGCCGGAGGGCGTGATAAGGCCGGCGGCAGGCGAGCTGGCGGCGGCGGAGTAGAGCTTCTTCGGCATGCGGCCCGCGAGAAACGCCGAGCGGCCCGCTTCCACCGCCTTCTTCATCGCGGTGGCCATCAGCACCGGGTTGCCCGCCGCGGCGACCGCGGT
>CAYYZZ010000413.1:0-2412 GCA_964476235.1 uncultured Streptomycetaceae bacterium
AGGAGCAGCTTGATCGCGCTTGCCGTTGCGCTGGCGGGAATCGCGCCGGCGCATGCCCAATATCCGAACAAAACGATACGCCTCATCGTGCCGTTCCCGGCGGGCAGCGGCAACGACACGGTCGCGCGCTTCGTGCAGCCGCAATTCGCCGCGGCGCTCGGGCAGCAGGTGGTGATCGACAACCGGGCCGGCGCTGCGGGTAACCTCGGGGCGGAGGTGGCCGCCAAGTCGCCAGCCGACGGCTACACGGTGATGATGGGCAATATCGCCCACTCGATCAGCATGACGCTCTACAGCAAGCCCGGCTACGACCTGGTCAAGGACTTCGCGCCGGTCACCTTGCTCGCGGGCGGCTCGTTCGTGCTGGCGGTGCATCCCTCGGTGCCCGCGAAGTCGGCGAAGGAATTGATCGCGTTCGCGAAGAAGCGGCCGGGCGAGATCAACGTCGCCACGGCAGGCGCCGCCATACGGCTGGCGGCCAAATTGCTCGACAGCATGGCGGGTACCAAAATGACGGAAATCAATTACAAGGGCACGCCGCAGGCGATCACCGCTCTGATGAGCGGCGAGACATCGGTCGGCTACCCCTCCACCAGCGCGGCGCTCCCGCACGTCAAGGCCGGGAAGCTGCGCGCGCTTGCGGTCACCAGCGCGAAGCGCTCGTCCATCGCGCCCAACATCCCGACGCTCGCCGAGTCCGGAGTGCCTGGCTACGACGTGACGTCGTGGTACGGCCTGATGGTGCCGGCGGGCACGCCGAAAGAGATCATCGCCCGGCTGCACGCGGCGGCAGTGAGCGCGCTCGGACAACCGGAAGTGAAGGAGCGGTTCGCCCCCACCGACCTCGACCCGGTCGGATCCACGCCCGAGCAGTTCGGGGCGCACGTCCGCACCGAAGTCGCGAAATGGGCGAAGGTGATCAAGGCGTCCGGCATGAAGGCAGAATAGCCGGACGCAGTGATGAGTGATGGGTGATGAGTTTCCCGCAACGACAGCGCGGCTTCATCCAGTTCCTGGCGCAGATCGTGGGCGCGCTGATCGCGGCGTTCGTCGAGGTGTTCGTCTTCGGCGGCGGCCGCCTGACTGCTTCTGATGAAAGTGACGATTAAGGGTGACGAGATACGAGTGACAGGTTTTCCCTCATCCTTGCGGAGCGACGCAACGACGAAATAATGTATCCTACCGCAAGCAAACCCACCCGCTATGACAACCCTCTCCCAAGCCGCCCCGACCCATAACGGGTTTCCCCCCGTCGTGAGCCTGTTGCTGAATATCGCCCACGGCATCGACCACATGTTCCTGCTGATCTTCGCCACGGCCGTCGCGTCGATCGCCGTCGAGTTTGGCTATGCCAACTGGACGGACCTGATGCCGTACAGCGTGGGCGCCTTCGCGCTGTTCGGCCTGGGCGCGCTGCCCGCGGGCCGCCTCGGGGACCTGTGGGGACGGCGCATCATGATGATCATCTTCTTCGTCGGCATCGGCATTGCCGCGCTGCTGACGGCGCTGACGCAGAACGCCTGGCAACTCGCCGCCGCGCTGACGTTGCTCGGCGCCTTCGCGGCGATCTACCACCCGGTGGGTATCCCGATGCTGGTGCAGAACGTGCCCAATCCGGGCGCCGTGATCGGCGTAAACGGGCTGGCCGGCAATCTCGGCATCGCCGTCGCCGCGCTCGCGACCGGTTTCCTGGTCAAGTGGATCGGCTGGCGCGCCGCCTTCGCCGTGCCGGCAATACTGGCGATCGTGTGCGGGATCGTTTTCGCGATCGTGTGCCCGAAAGAGGAACACGCGCCGTCCAAGGGCAGGGGTGGCAAGGCCAAGGTGGTGCTGACGCCCGTCATGCTGGTGCGCGCGTTCGCGGTCATGACTGCTGCGGCGGCCACGAGCAGCATCCTGTTCAACTTCACCACGAACGGCAATTCACAGCTCCTGTCCGAGTCGTTCCTGGGCGTGATCGAGGACCCGGCGGTGCTGGGCGCGCTGCTGGCAACGATCTACACGGTTGCTTCGTTCGCGCAGATCGTCGTCGGCCGGCTGATCGACAGCATGCCGTTCAAGCCGCTCCAGCTGTGGATGTCGGTCGCCCAGGTGCCGCTGCTGATCATCGCCGCATACACGCAGGACTGGTGGATGTTCTTTGCGCTGATGGCGGTGATGATCTTCATCTTTGGCTCGATCCCGTTCACCGATGCCATGATCGTGCGCTACGTGGATGACCGGCTGCGCTCGCGGGTGGCCGGGATGCGGCTGACGGTGGCGTTCGGCATCAGTTCGCTCGCCGTCTGGCTGCTGGGGCCGATGGTGAAAAGCATGGGATTCGCTACGCTGCTGTGGATCATGGCCGGCATCGCTGCGGTGAAGGCTGGGATCGTGTTGTTCCTGCCCGACGAGCCCGCGAGTGCGGACGCA
>CAYYZZ010000414.1:0-2409 GCA_964476235.1 uncultured Streptomycetaceae bacterium
TCGCTCTCGCCGATCGCGAGATACTTTTCGCGGTCCTGATCACCGAGGCGGAAGGTTGGCGGCAGCGTCCACACCCCGCGAGGATGGTCCTTGGTGTCCTTCGGGTTGGCATTGACTTCGGACTTCCCGGCCAGCTTGAATCCCGCTTTCCCGGCCAGCGAGATGACGTAGGACTCGGTCATATAGCCGGTCTTGATCATCTGCTCGAGGGACGCGCCTTCCCGGGCGCGATGCTCGACCACACCGAGGATGCCGCCAGGCTTCAGGGCATCGAAGAAAGCCCTGAACATGGCCTCGTCGTGCTTCGCCGCGGTCCAGTTGTGCACGTTGCGGAAAGTCAGCACGAGATCCGCGGTCCCTCCGGGAGCGGCGACCGGCTGCTGCGGTGCGTTGAACGCGGTTACCGTCACCTTGTCGTAGACTGGCGGGCGACTGGCGAGCAACTTCTGGTAGCTCTGGCGCGCCGGGCTCATGTAGCGCGGGCTTTTCTCATCGACGTGGAAGTGCGCGGCATAATATTTTCCCCGTTCGCGCAGCACCGGCGCCAGTATTTCCGTATACCAGCCCGCTCCCGGCCAGATCTCCACCACCGTCATGTCGGGCCGCAGGCCGAAGAACAGCAGCGTTTCACGGGGATGGCGGTGAATATCGCGCGCCCGGTTGGCTTCCGAGCGGTGCGCGCCGGCGATCGCCCGTTCGATCAAGGCGGAATCGTTCCCGCCAGGCTGATGGGCGCAGCCCGCCAGCACGGCCAGCGCACAAACCCCCACGGCCAAATGCATTGTTATTGCAGGTCTTGCGGCAATGGTGAAGCGATTCATCAACGCTGCTCCGCTATGAAATCGCTGTTATCATAGCACCCGCATTTCACACGAAAGCGTGACGGGCGGCCGGTTCCGGGCGGCCCGACAAGATCCCGCGCCGTGATTCGCATTATCGAGGAGAACACCATGTCAGAAAGATGGTTCGCGACTTCGCTCGCGGCGCTGGCGCTCGCTTTCAGTGCGTCAGTCGCGCTCGCGCAAGCCTATCCGGCCAAGCCGATACGGCTGGTGGTCGGCTTCACTCCAGGCGGCGGCGTGGACATCAACGCCCGCCTGCTCGGTCCCAAAATCACCGAGCACCTGGGCCAGCAAGTCGTCATCGACAACCGTCCCGGCGCCGGCACCAACATCGCCAACGAGCACGTCGCGAAATCCCCGCCCGACGGCTATACGCTGCTCATCAACACCGCGGCGCTGGCGATCAACCTGAGCCTGTACAAGAAAGTGGCGTACGACGCGCGCGACTTCGCGCCGATCTCGCTGTTCTCGATGAGCCCCAACATCCTGGTGGTGCACCCGTCCGTGCCGGCGAAGAACGCCAAAGAGCTCGTCGCGCTCGCCAAGTCGCGCCCGGGCCAGCTCAATTTCTCATCCGCCGGCAGCGGCACTACGCAACACCTGTCGGGCGAACTCTTCAACCTCCGTACCGGCATCAAGACCGTGCACGTGCCGTACAAGGGCAGCGCGCCGTCTCTGACCGCCCTCATCAGCGGCGAGGTCGAGATGACCTTCGCCAACATCCCGGCCATCTCCGCCCACGTCAAGTCGGGCCGGCTGCGCCCCCTCGCCAATCTCGGGCCGAAGCGCTCCGAGCAGCTGCCCGCCGTTCCGACCCTGGTGGAAGCCGGCGTGAAGGGGGTCGAAGTCGTCGTGTGGTACGGCGTATTCGCTCCCGCGGGCACGCCGCGGGACGCCGTCAACAAGCTGGCCGAAGCCATCGGCCGCGCGGCGCGCTCGCCGGATATCCGGCAGAAGCTGCAGGACCTAGGCGCGGAAGCGGTCGGCAACACGCCCGAGGAATTCACCAAGTTGTTCCGCGAGGAAGTCGCGCGCTGGGCCGAAGTGGTCAAGGTCTCCGGAGCACAAGCCAACTAGCCCTAGTGACTCGTGCCCGTATGCCCTCCCCGCTGGCGGGGAGAGGGAATTCGACTCACGACTCACGACTCACGATTCACGGTTTTTGAGGTAAGCTACGCCGTCTTTTTCCACCTATCAGCGGGAACAACAATGACAACCCAGGAAAATCTTTCCCCCATCGTCCATGATGCCCCCGTGCGCTCGCGCGAGAGCGCCGAGTTCTGGGGCAGCGACGTGTTCGCGGCGATGCTGCGCGAGCTCGACATGCCCTACATCTCGCTCAACCCGGGCGCGAGCTACCGCGGGCTGCACGACAGCATCGTCAACTACCTCGGCAACCGCACGCCGCAGATGCTGCTGTCGATCCACGATGAGAATGCCGTCACCATCGCGCACGGCTACTGGAAAGCTTCCGACCGCATGATGGCCGCCGCGCTGCACTCCAACGTCGGCCTGATGCACGCGACGATGTCGGTCTTCGACGCCTGGTGCGACCGCGCGCCGGTGC
>CAYYZZ010000415.1:0-2397 GCA_964476235.1 uncultured Streptomycetaceae bacterium
GTGTTGCCGATGCGCTCGACGTTGAAGCCCGCGATCTGCTTCTTGAAGCCGCCTTCCTTCAGCATGACGTTCTCGGGCCCGACATAGACGTTGTCGAGGTAGGTCTGGACCCACTCGTCGCCGTTCACGAAGCGCGACGGCGCGCCCTGCTTGAAGCCGGGCGACTCGCGCGGGATCAGCACCGAGCCGATGCCGTCCACGCCCGGGCCGAAGCGCACGTAGGTGAGCATGACCTCGGCGTAGGAAGCGTGGGTCTGGAACACTTTCACGCCGTTGATACGGTAGCCCTGGCCGTCGGGCGTCGCCGAAGTCTTGAGATCGGTCACCGCGGAGCCCGCCTCGGGCTCGGTCATGCCGACGCAGATCACCGATTCCCCGCGCAGGATCTTGTGCAGGTAGCGCTTCTTCTGGTCCGGGGCGCCGTACTCGGCGAGCACGCGCACCGGGCCGAAATTCCCCGCCTGCACCACGTCGGCGCTCTTCGGGCACACCATCGCGACGGTCTCGATGGCGAGGATCGCGTCCATCAGCGTGCCGCCCTGGCCGCCGTCCTCCTCTTTCACGGTGATGCCCATCAGCCCCTGCTCGGCCATCAGCTTCGACACGTCCCACGGGTGGGCCGGGTCGTGCGCGCGCGCGAGCGCGCCCGCGCGCAGGTGCTTTTCGGAGAAGCCGCGCACGGCATCGCGGAATGTCTGCTGCTCCGGGGCGAGCTCGAAGTTCATTGCTGTCGCGTTCCAGGTTCGGGGTTCAAAGTTCCAGGTTCAAAGTTTACCGCTCTGAACCGCTTCATGCCGGCGCACCAACCTTGAACGTTGAACCTTGAACCTTGAACCTTGAACCTTGAACCTTGAACCTTGAACATGGAACTTGGAACGGCCATCAGGCACGCAACAGCGGCCGCAGTTTCCGCATGCTGGACAGCCGGTCCAGGGCCCACACCGCGTCGCACAGCTTGCGCGCGCGCGCGCTTCCCAGGATCGGCGCCATCAGGTGGTGGGCCTTCTCGTCCACTTCCGCCCGCGCCATGGGGTTCTGCGCCGTGCCGCGGACCGCCTGGGTGTGGTGTCTCAGGCTGCGCCCGTCCTTCAGCTTCAGCTCGACGATGCCCTGGCGCGAGGGCAGCGCCCGCGTCAGCTCCTCGTCGCCGACCAGCTCGATGCGGCTCCTCAGCGCCATCACCTTCGGGTGCTTCATGCGCTTCTCGTCGTGCGAGGAGACGAAGGTGACGATGCCGTCGATCAGCATCACCGCGCACATATACTGCATGCAGATGTCGGGCATGGCGCGGTTGTCGGTGGTGTTGGCGCCCTGCCGCGACACGCGCACCGTGAGGTGCTCGACGTCATCGGCTTTTATCCCGTGCGCGCGGATGAGATCGAGCAGGGAGTCGAGCGGCGCCTGGATCGGCGAGCCCACCGACCAGCGCTTGATGTTGGTGTTCATGATCTCGTAGGTCGAGCCCAGCCCCTGGGCGAGGCGCTGCGGCTCGGGCGGCCGGCCGATGCGGCGCGTCTCGTCGTAAGCGACGAAGAAATTGCGCTCGCCGGAGAACACGTCCTCGACCGCGGTGAATCCCGATGCGACCATCGCGGCGGCGGCGACGCCGTTCCGCGCCGGCATGCCGCCGAAGTCGAACGCTTTCTCGATATGCTCCTCGTCCCGCATCCAGCACGAGACGCCGGAGCACTGCTGCGCGGTGTAGGAGAGCGTCCAGCGCACCTGGTCCGCGTTCAGGCCCGCCAGCGCGCCGGCGGCGGCGGCGGCGCCGAACATCGTGCCGAAGCTGTGCGTGGAGTGACCCGCGTCGCGGAAGTCGTAGGAGCCCAGCGCCATGGTGAGCCGGGTGCCGATGTCGTAGCCCAGCGCCACCGCGCGCAGGAACGCGGCGCCGTTGCGGTCCTCGCGCTCCGCCATCGCCAGCGCCGCGGGCACGACGCCGCAGCCGGGGTGGGTGAGGGAAGGCGCGTGCGAGTCGTCGGTCTCGTCGGCGTGGCCGAGCATGCCGTTCGCCAGCGCCGCGTGCTGCGCGGTGGTGACAAGGCGCGAGCCGATCACGGTGGACTCCTTCACGCCGCCCAGCGTCTTCACGTAGGCGATCGCTTTCTTTCCGGGCAGCAGCCGCGATCCCGACACCATCGCCGCGATCGTGTCGAGCACGTGGTGCCTGGTCTTTTCGAGCACCGCCTGCGGCAGCGGCCGCTTCAGCGCGCCCGCGATGTACCCCGCCACCTCTTTCATCAGCGGCGAAACTTCCGCCGCTTTTTTGTCTTTACCCTTCACTTTTTCCTCCTAATGCGTGACTTGATACGGCGTGACATGGTACGGCGTGACATGAAGAGGCGTGACAAGATGAGTTGCAGTTAAAAGCCAGCCACGCTTCACCACGTCACGCTT
>CAYYZZ010000416.1:0-2386 GCA_964476235.1 uncultured Streptomycetaceae bacterium
CACTCGGCGGTGACGCGCCTGAAGCAGATCTTCGACGTCAGATAAATTCAGCTGTCAGCTGTTAGCTATCAGCCGATACTGTTCGCTAAGCGCAATAGCTTTTGGGGAGAGGCAGCTCATGATCCAGCTCGTCCGCAGCCTGGTGGTTGTCGCCGTCGCTGCCGCAGGATTTTCCGTCCACGCGCAGCCTTATCCCGCGAAACCGGTCCGCTTCGTGGTGCCGTTCGTGCCGGGCGGGCCGACCGATATCCAGGGCCGCATGCTCGGCGAGAAGCTCTCCCAGCGCCTCGGCCAGCAGGTCATCATCGACAATCGCGGCGGCGCCGGCGGCAACATCGGCATGGAACTGACCGCGAAATCCCCCCCCGACGGCTACACCATTGTCATCGCCACCGTCGGCACCTGGGCGGTCAACCCGTACCTCTACCAGTTGCCGTTCGACCCGGTTAAGGACTTCGCGCCGATCACGCAGGTCTCCACCGCGCCGGGCGTGCTGGTAGTGCACCCCTCGACGCCGGTGAAGAACGTGAAGGAACTCATCGCGCTCGCGAAGAAGCACCCCGGCCAGCTCAACTACGGCTCCTCGGGCGTGGGCGGCTTCGGCCACATCTGCGGCGAGCTGTTCACGTTGATGACCGGCACGAAAATGACGCACATCCCGTACAAGAGCTCGGCGCCCTCGCTGATCGACCTCATGGCCGGGAACATCCAGGTGCTGTTCAACAACATGATCTCGACGACGCCGTTCGTGAAGTCTGGCAGGGTGCGCGCACTGGCCACGACCGGCGCCAAGCGCTCGCCGGCGCTGCCCGACCTGCCGACACTGGACGAATCGGGTCTGAAGGGCTACGAGAATTCGTCGTGGTCGGCAGTGGCTGCCCCCGCCGGGACGCCACAGGCGATCATCGCACTCCTGCACAAGGAATTCGTCGAGATCCTCAAGATGCCGGATATCCAGAAGCGGCACGCGGACGTCGGCGCGGAGATCATCGCCAGCACGCCCGAGCAGTTCCACGCTTACCTCAAGTCCGAGCTCGCGAAGTTCGAGAAGCTGGTAAAAGCCGCCGGCATCAAAGCTGCTGCCGGCGGGTGATGGGTGATGCAGTGATGAGTAACCGGTCGTAGAACCGGGAGTCGCAACCAAAGGAGGAAACCATGCAACGGCCGCTACTCCGCAGCACTCTGGTCTTTTCTGCCTTGGCCCTCAGCCTGGCCGCGCACGGCCAGGTGTATCCAACGAAGCCAGTGCGGGTGGTGGTGGCGTTCGCGGTCGGCGGCTTCGCCGACGGGGTTGCGCGGCTTGTCGGGCAGAAGCTCTCCGAGCGGCTGGGGCAGCCGGTCGTGATCGACAACCGCGGCGGCGCCGGCGGCAACATCGCAGCGAAGCTCGTCGCAGCCGCGCCCTCGGACGGCTACACGCTGCTGGTCAACACCGCGGCGATCTCGATCAACGCCAGCCTGTACAAGAACCCCGGGTTCGATATTTCCAGGGACTTCGTTCCCGTCGCGCTCACCGGCTCGACGCCGGGCCTCTTCGCCGTGCACGCGTCGAATCCCGCCGGCAGCCTGCAGGACCTGATCCGGACGGCCAAGGCGAAGGGCTTGAATTACGCGACGGCGGGCGTCGGCAGTTCTTCCCACCTGGCGGGAGATTACCTGTTCCGCTCGCTCGCCGGGCTCAACGCCACCCACGTCCCCTTCCAGGGCGGCGGCCCCGCCGTCGCCGCAGCACTCGCGAATCAGGTCGAGGTGCTAAGCCTGTCGATGCCGCCCGTCGTGCCCCACATCAAGGGCGGCCGGCTGAAGGGGCTGGCAGTCTCCAGCCTGAAGCGCGTCGCGGCGCTGCCGGACGTGCCGACGGTCACCGAGGGGGGCTTCGCCAACTTCGAGGAGCGCTCGTGGGTGGGATACTTCGCGCCGGCGAAGACGCCGGCCGCCATCGTGAAAAAGCTGAACGGCGCGGTGAACGAGGCTCTCGGCATGGCCGACGTCAGGGCGCGCCTCGACGCCCTCGGCCTGGAGCCGCAACCGCTCTCGCCCAAGGAGTTCTCGGATTACGTCAGGTCCGAAGTCGCCAAGTGGGCCAAGATCATCAAGACGACGGGCATCACCGCGGACTAGTTCCGCGGTGACAGGGATGAGGAAAGATAAGTTTGCAGTTTGCAGTGGGCAGTTTGCAGTTGCTGCCAACTGACGGCTGCCAACTGCCTACTAATTCCGTCACCCGTCACTTGTCACGCATTTCCGGCAAGTCACTTCTCGCCGAGCAGCTTCTTCGCCGTCTTCGAGCAGATCCACTCGCGCTCGGCAGCCGTCAGCCCCGGTATCGCGTCCACCTGCCCCACCTGCAGGGCCGCGCCCTTGGGCGCCATGTCGAACGGGTTGT
>CAYYZZ010000417.1:0-2385 GCA_964476235.1 uncultured Streptomycetaceae bacterium
TTCGGGCTAGGAGTTTGTCGGACTTAGGTCGGACAAACTCCTTATCTTCGGGCGGTTTTGCTGTTAGCAGCCAGTCGGACATCTCAGTCCGACAGGCTGCTAGAATCATCGGCGGGGTTTCAACCATAAAGGAGGGCGCATCATGCAAACCGGAATCCGACTGTTGTTCGCCGCTGGCCTGACTGTTACGGCGGCGGTGTCCGGCCTGTTGCAGGAAGCGGCTGCGCAGGCTTTTCCCGTCAAGCCGATCCGCATCGTCGTGCCGTTCCCGGCCGGCGGCACCACGGACGTCGTCGCGCGCCTCGTCGCGCAGCGCTTCACGGAATCGATGAAGCAGCCGGTGGTGGTGGACAACCGCGGCGGCGCGGGCGGCGCGCTCGGCGCCGACATCGTGGCGAAGGCCGCGCCCGACGGCTACACGTTGCTGATGGCCAACATCACCTTCCCCTTGTCCTCGGTCGCGCAGACGCTGGCCAAACGCTCGCCATTCAACGCGGAAACCGATTTCGCTGGAGTCTCGATCGCGGTCTACGTGCCGTTCGTGATCACCGCGCACCCGAGCGTGCCGTCGAAGGACCTGCGCGACCTGGGCGCGCTGCTGCAGAGCAAGAAGCTGCAGTACAACTACGGCTCGACCGGGCCCGGCTCGGTCATGCACGTCATCGGCGAGACCTTCAAGCGCGATGCCAGGGTGGACATGACGCACATCGCATTCAAGGGCGCGGCGCCGCTCAAGCTGGAGCTGTTGAGCGGGCGCATCCAGGTCGGCGGCGACCAGCTTTCCACCTCGCTCGCGGAGATCCGCCTCGGCCAGCTGAAGGCGCTCGCGACCAACGGGTCGAAGCGTATCCCGGTGCTACCCGACGTGCCGACGGTGCGCGAGCTGGGTTTTGCCTCTCTCGAGTTCGAAGGCTGGAACGGGTTGCTGGCGCCGGCAAAGACGCCGCGGGCTGTCATCGAGAAGCTCGCGCGCGAGACGGCGGCCGCGGTGCGCCATCCCGACGTGCAGAAGCGGTTCAGCGACCTCGCGGCCGAGCCGGTAGGCTCCTCGCCGGAGGAGCAAAAGGCCATCGTGCTCCGGCAAATGAAGCAGTTCCAGCCGGTAATAAAGGAGATGAAGCTCGATTAGCCGTCGGCCGCAGGCGATCGCGGATCACGGCGCGCTTGCCGGGCCGGAATAGGTGCAGGATTGTCCCAGGGAATCGCGGCGCACGGTGACGCGCGCCAGCCCCGAGAATTTCGGCGCGAGCCGCTGCCAGATCCACAGGCACAGATTTTCCAGGCTGGGGTTCTTCAGGCCCTTGATCTCGTTGAGCAGCGCGTGGTCGAGCCTGCCGCGCAACGCAAGGCAGGCGCGCTCGAGGCGCGCGAAGTCGGCGACAAACCCGGACGGCGGGCGCGGCACGCCGGCGAGCGCGACCTCGGCTCGGAAAGAGTGGCCGTGCACGCCGCGGTACTTGTGGCCGCGTGGCATGCCCGGGAAACGGTGCGCGGCATCGAAGCCGAACTCGTAGCAGATCTCCATGGCCGGCAACCGGTCGCGGCCGGTGGTTTTGCGTGCGCGCCTCATCACGGGATCCCGATCAGCTTGTGGACCTGAAGCGACAACCGCCAGTGCGGGTGCCGCAGGCAGTAATCGGCGGCAAGCCGCGTGTGCTCGGCGCGGCGCGGCCCGTCCATCGGCTGCAGGAAGAAGTGCTCGAAGTCGAGTTTCGAGTAGCGTTCCGGCTCGGCGCCCTCCTGCGGGTACACCAGCTTCAGTTCGTCGCCGCGCTTCAGGAGCAGTGGCGCGTTCGCTTTCGGGCTCACGCAGGTCCAGTCGATCCCGCGCGGCGCGGCGAGCGTGCCGTTGGTCTCGATCGCGATGCGGAAGCCCTTGCCATGGAGCGCGTCGAGGAGCGGCGCATCGAGCTGGAGCAGCGGCTCGCCGCCGGTGCAGACGACAAACTTGGAAACTGAGCTGGAAACTGAGCTGGAAACTGAGCTGGAAACTGAGCTGGAAACCGAGCTTGGAGCTGAGCGCGGCGCCTTCGCGCGCTTCGGCCATTTCGCGGCAACGGCTTGCGCGAGCGCTGCCGCGGTGCGGAACTTGCCGCCGCCTTCGCCACCGGTGCCGACGAAATCGGTGTCGCAGAAGCGGCAGACCGCGCCCGCGCGGTCCTTCTCGCGGCCCGACCAGAGGTTGCACCCGGCAAAGCGCAGGAACACGGCGGGCGTGCCGGCGTTGGCGCCCTCGCCTTGCAGCGTGTAGAAGATTTCCTTGACGGAGTACATCAGCTTAAAAGACCGCCGACTGCCGACTGAAGACTGACCACTGCTCTGCGGTTCGCTTTTCCAGGTTAAATGAAGTTCCCATATAAGGAATTCGGATTACTCGATCCGAAT
>CAYYZZ010000418.1:0-2379 GCA_964476235.1 uncultured Streptomycetaceae bacterium
CATGAGGCAACTGCACGGTCATTCTGCCATAGTTGAATTCATCATCGGGGGCGGTCTTGCCTGAGGATCTTGTCGGATGGAATTCCGGCAAGATCCTGGGTCTGCAAATCAACGGCCCTCGCCTTGAGCGTCTGGTCTGACTTCAGCACGTGCTTGGCGACCTTGTGCGTCGGCGTATGCGGCAACTCGTTGACGAACAACACGAAGCGCGGCACTTTCATCTCGGCCAGGCGCTCCGCGCACCACTGCGATATCTCCCGGGGCGTCAGCGTCACGCCCGGCTTGGGCACGATCGCGACCAGGATCTCGTCCTCGCCCAGCTCGGAGGGCACCGGCACCGCCGCCACCTCGAATACGCCGGGGTGAGACTGGATCACGCGGTCGATCTCCGCGCCGGCTATGTTCTCGCCGCGGCGGCGGATGATGTCCTTCTTGCGCGAGACAAAGGTGTAGTAGTTGTCTTCGTCGCGCGTAACCAGGTCTCCGGTCATGAACCAGCCGTCGCGAAACGCCGCCCGGGTCTGCCCGGGATCGCGGAAATAGCCCTGCATGACGATCGGGTGCCTGACCCAGAATTCCCCCACGACGCCGGCGCCGACCTCGTTGCCGTCGTCGTCGACGACCTTGCACTCGGCCCACTTGCGGTTCGGATCGGGGTGTCGCCCGACCGGCCCCATGGTGCCCTGCTTGTTCGGCCCCTCGAACGGGTTGCAGCATACGCCGGGGATCTCGGTCATGCCGAAGCCGCCCAGCAGGTGCGGGATGCGGAAATCCTCGCTGAACGGCGCCACGATGTCGGCGCGCGCGCCGTAGAGCTTGCTGATCCTGTGCTCGGGGCGGAACTCCGAGCGCGGCCGGCGCGCGAGGATGCGGCCGATCGCCTCGATGATATTGATCTGGGTCACGCCATGCTCAACCGCGGCGTTCCAGAACTCGGACGCTGAAAAGCGCGGCATCAGCACCATCGTGCAGCCCGCCGCGAGCGCTCCGGCGGTCGAGTAGAACAGCGCATTGACGTGGAACATCGGCAGCACCACCATCATGCGCTCGTCCGGCTGCAGCCAGAGCCGCGAGATGTTCGACTCGCCCGCCGTGACGAAATTGCGCTGGCTGTGCATCGCACCCTTGGGGAAACCCGTCGTGCCCGAGGTGTAGATGATGAGCACGGTATCGTCGGGGCCGGCCGGCTGCGGCATTTCCACGTCCGGGGCGCGCGCGATCTCGTCGAATAAATTCGCCGCGTCCGCGGCCCGGCCGTCGAACAGGATAAACCACGGCCCGGGCTCAGTGCCCTCGCACGCGCTGCGCACCACGGGCAGCACGTCCTCGTTGCAGGCGACCGCGGTCACGCCCGCGTGCTTCAAGACATATCCCGCCTCCTGCACGCCGAACTCGGGATTGCTCGGCACCATGATCGCGCCGATGCGAGCGCAGGCGAACAGGAGCAGCGCGTGGCCGATATTGTTGCGCGCGAGCACGCCGACGCGGTCGCCCTTGCGCACGCCCTTCGCTACCAGCAGGCACGCCGTCTTCCTCACCGCAGCGCCGAATTCCGCCCAAGTCCAGGTTTTTCCCTCGAACAGGATGAACGGGCGCTGCGGATCGCGCCGCGCGCGGCTCTCGAACGCGCCGGCGAGCGTGTAGTCGTGCTCCGGGTAGAGCTTGAGAACTTCGAGCGGTTTTTTCATCAATTAAAAACAATCAGCCACAGAGATCACAGATAACACAGAGCGTTCAAGACCAAAAACAAGATTCAACCACAGATAAACACAGATACACACAGATGAAAAGAACCGCTCAGTCCAAGCGACTTAAATTTTATCTGTGTTCATCCGTGTTCATCTGTGGTTTCAAAAAGGTCTTCTCTGTGAACTCTGTGTTCTCTGTGGCTGATGTTTTTGGAGTTGATCTTATCCGCGTGTATCTGCGTATATATCTGTGGTTGCAGATTAACGGCGCTTCTTGCCGCGGCGGGCTTCGGCGTCGACTTCTTCGAACACTTCCTTCATCAGGCGCAGCGCATCCAGCGCCTTGGGGAAGCCGCAATAGACCGCGCAGTGCAGAATCGTCTCGGAGATTTCCTTGCGAGTGAGCCCGTTGCGCAGCGCGGCGCGGATGTGAAGCTTCAGCTCGTGCCGCATGTTCATCGCCGTCAGCGCGGCGATGTTGAGGAAGCTGCGCACCTTGCGCGGGAGCCCCGGCCGGCTCCAGACCTGGCCCCAGGCAAACTTGGTGGCCAGCTCCTCGAACGGCCAGGTGTGCTCGTCGGCCGCGTCGAGCCGGCGCTCGACGTACTCGGCGCCAACCAGCGCCTTGCGGATCTTCAGGCCTTTTTTGAACAGCGGATCTCGGGTGAACGCGGGACGCATCGGATTTCCT
>CAYYZZ010000419.1:0-2359 GCA_964476235.1 uncultured Streptomycetaceae bacterium
CCAAGATCCCCCGCGTGGTGGACGCCTTCGCGCGGCGGCTCCAGGTGCAGGAGCGGCTCACGATGGATATCCGCAACTGCATCGAGGAAGCCTTGGAGCCGCAGGGCGTGGCGGTGGTGATCGAGGCGCAGCATATGTGCATGGTGATGCGCGGCATCCAGAAGCAGCACTCGATCGCGACCACCTCCGCCTTCACCGGCGAATTCAACACCGACAAGACGCGGGCCGAGTTCATGCGTTTGATCGTGCGCGGCAGCCCGGTCGCCTGATGCCGCATCCCGTGGCCAGGAAGAACACCCCCTCCAAGGCCGGCACGGACGTTCGGTTGCGCGCCGAGACGACCCTGCCCACGCGCAAGGCCGGTACTTTCCAGTTGATGGTGTACAGCGACAGCATGGACAATAATGTGCTGCTCGCCCTGGTGAAGGGAAGCATCAAGCCCGGAGAGTCGACGCTCGTCCGGCTGCACTCGCAGTGCCTGACCGGGGACGTCTTCGGCTCCGAGCGCTGCGACTGCGGCGAGCAGCTCGATACCGCGCTCGCGATGATCGAGAAGGCGGGCGCCGGAGTGCTGGTCTACATGTTCGACGAGGGGCGCGGCATCGGGCTGCTCAACAAGATCCGAGCCTATGCGCTTCAGGACCAGGGCCGCGACACGGTCGAGGCCAATCACGCGCTCGGCTTCGCCGCGGACATGCGCGACTACAAGACCGGGGCGCACATCCTGCTGGACCTGGGCGCGCGCAGGGTCCGCCTGATGACCAACAACCCGGACAAGGTGCGGCAGCTCGAGCAGTACGGCCTGACCGTCACCGAGCGCATCCCGATCGAGGTGCCGCCGCGCAAGTCCAACCGCGACTACCTGCGCACCAAGCGCACCAAGTTCGGCCACCTGCTCTCGATGGTGGGGGACAGCCAGGATTCCGGAGCCGCCAGCGAGGGGCCGGGAAAAGCGCGCACCAAGCGCTGAACCCGACTTCCCGGCCGGGCCGGCATCATCAGAGATGGCCTCTTACGTCGACAGCGTCCTTCATAGAAGCGACCGACAAGCCTCAGTAGCGGCGGATCAGCGTCATGGTCTGCCCGTCGCGCTTCATCTCCATCCGGTTCAGGAAGCTCATGCCCAGCAGCGCTATGGGCAGCCGGTCGCCTTCGATCACGATGGCGTCAACGTTGTTGATCGCGATGTCGCCGACCTGCAACGTGCCGAGCTTGACGGTGTAGACCGGAATCACGCCGTTGGCGGTTTGCGTCATGGCTCGCCCACCCGCCAGGTAATTGACGCCTGCACGCCGGGCATCGGAGCTGGATAGCACGACCGAGGTGGCGCCGGTGTCCACGATGAAGCGCAGGCTCATGCCGTTGACCAAGCCCGTGGTGATGAAATGACCGCTCGAATCGGCGATCAACGTCGTGCTGTTGCCGCGGGCGGGGGCCGCTGTCGTCGCAACGGCCGCGCCCTGTCCGACCGCGAGCGTCTGGCGCTTGCCGCCGACTTCAAAAGTGGCCAACTCGCTGGTGGCGCCGATGAGCTTGACCCCCTCCGGCGTGGCCTGTCCGACCGACAACGTCTGCGTTTTCCCGTCGTTGATTCGCACCACCGCCTTGCCGGCGGTGAGAGCCACGACGTGGATATCGGCGGCCGCGGCAAGCGCGTGCGCGAGGAACAGAGCAAGACCGATTAGAATATTGAGCATTTCCGAATCCGCGTCCTCATCGGGAGAACAGTGAAACCCGTTGTCATATTCCGTCATGCCGCCACTGAAGGGCCGGGTTATTTTGCCACATACCTCGATCGCCACGGCGTTCCATGGCGGATGATCAAGGTGGATGAGGGCGAGGCGGTTCCCGATAGCCCGCGCGAGTTCAGCGGGCTCGCCTTCATGGGCGGGCCGATGAGCGTCAACGACGACCTGCCCTGGATCGCGCCGTCGCTCCGGCTGATCCGCTCGGCGGTGGACTCCGGCATTCCGGTGCTCGGGCATTGCCTCGGCGGACAGCTGATCGCCAGGGCGCTTGGCGGAAAGGTGACACGCAACCCGGCCAAGGAGATCGGGTGGGGCCGGGTGAACGTGCTGCAGAACGATGTTGCCGCGGAGTGGTTCGGCGCGGGAGTCGAGTCCTTCAACTCCTTCCACTGGCACGACGAGACTTTCTCGGTCCCGCCCGGCGCGACGCGGATCGCCTCCAGCCCCCACTGCGAAAACCAGGCTTTCGCGCTGGGCCCGCACCTCGGCATGCAGTGCCACGTCGAGATGACGCCCGCCCTGATCCGCGCCTGGTGCCAGGACTGGGGGAAGGAAGTCGAGTCGCTTGCCCGTCGCACCCCCTCGGTGCAGACGCCGGCGCAAATGACGGA
>CAYYZZ010000420.1:0-2352 GCA_964476235.1 uncultured Streptomycetaceae bacterium
AAGCGGGCGTCGATACGCCGTGGAAGTCACGCGACCCTGCACGTGCTGCTTGAGCCTTTTCCGCAGATCACTGGTCGTGCCGATGTAGAAATGTCCATCCTTCTCGCTTGAAAGCACGTAGGTGTAGTGCATCCACAACCCTCCATTTGTCCGAACCAGTTGGAACGGCACTAGCGGCAATGTTGGGCCACGGCCGCGCGCCTGCGTGCGATCTCGGCCCGCTGCTCCGCATCGCTGAGGAACACTCTCTCGCCTTTCTCCCACCGGAAGAGGGCCGCCTGTTCGGCAATCGCGAGACGCTCCTTCGCGTTGTTGCACAGCGCGTTGCGTTTCGCCGCCTCGCGGGCTTGCGTTTCCTCGTCCTCTTGTCTCTGGATCTGCCGGCGGCGGAACTCGAGTTCCTTCGACTGAAGGTCTTCCCCCCGCGCGGGCGCGTTCGACTGCGCGGGCGGCGGCTTCACCGCGCTCGGCTTCGATCCGGCGGGCGGCTTCTCGCCGTAGTGAACCTGCCCCTTCTCGTCCACCCACTTGTAGATCTGCGCCGATGCAGCCGGCACGGCCAAGGCCAGCAACAGGGCGAGCAGCGCTTTGCAGTTCATCGCGCGAAGAAGTGCGATCAGACTCGACATTCCTCGAAGTATCGCGCCAAACCCCGGCCACTACAAATGGGCAAGCCTATTTCCGTGAGGGCGGGAGAGCGGTAGAGCGTGAGCGCGGGAGAGAGACAAATTCCGTGAGGGCGGGAGAGCGGTAGAGCGTGAGAGCGGGAGAGAGACAAATTCCGTGAGAGCGGGAGGGCGTGAGCGCGGGAGGGGGAAAACCCCCTCTGACGATTTTCCGATCTCCCGATCTCCCGATTTCACGACTTCCCGTTTTTCGATCTCCCGACCTCCCGATCTGACGATCTCCCGGATTCTCAGCGGCGGCGCTTGAGAAATTCGGCGTTCACGCAGTTGGCGAGCCTGCCGTCGCGCAGGTAGTAGTACGCCGTCTCGATCGCCTTCCGCCGCAGGTCCAGGAATGAATCCGGGCTGAAAAACCCGGCGTGCGGGTTGAGCAGCACCCGCCCGCGGATCCACGGTTCGTTCGCCTGCCACGCCGCGACCAGCGGGTCCGCGGGACTCGCCGGCTCGCTCGGCAGCACGTCGAGCCCGACCGCGGCGAGCCTGCCGCTCGTGAGCCCCGCCAGCAGCGCCGCGGTATCGCAGATGGGCCCGCGCGCCGTGTTGATGAGGTACGCCCCGGGCTTCATCGCGGCGACCGCCGCGGCGTCGATCATCGCGCGCGTCTCGCCGGTGAGCGGCGTGTGCAGGGACACGACGTCGGCGAGCCCGAGCAGCTCCGGCAGGGTGCGCGCGCGGGTGAATCCCAGCGCCAGCTCGGTGCCGTTGGGGAGCAGGGGATCGTAGAACGCGACGTCCATTCCGAACGCCCGCGCGCGCAGCGCGGCGGCGGTGCCGATGCGGCCGAGGCCGATCACGCCGAAGCACGCGCCGCGCAGCCGCCGCGCGGTGACGTTGTGCACGTGCGTCCACCCGCTCTTCAGGTCGGCGCGCAGCGCCGCGTCCAGCGCCGCGGTGCCGCGCGCGAACGTCAGCATCATGGCGATCGCCGTGTCGGCGACTTCCGTGGTGCCGTAGTCGGGCACGTTGCAGACTGCAATGCCGGCCTCGCCGCAGGCCTCGAGGTCCACGACGT
This sequence comes from uncultured Streptomycetaceae bacterium, assembly GCA_964476235.1. Taxonomy (GTDB): domain Bacteria; phylum Pseudomonadota; class Gammaproteobacteria; order Burkholderiales; family SG8-41; genus SG8-41. The sequence continues at coordinate 1,699 of CAYYZZ010000420.1, forward strand.
CGAAGCCGACGCCGTTGCGCACCACGATGCGGGCGCGCTTCAGGTGCGCGATCGCCTTGCGGTCGATCGGGACGCGCGACACCACGATCCCGTCCGCGCTCTCCCACGCGCCCGGCTCGATCGCATCGAAGCTCGCCTTGCGCGCGTTGATGAGGACCGTGTCGGGTCCCGCCACCTCGCGCTCGATGTCGAGCTGGGTGGAACGGCTGTCGGGATACAGGATTGTCAGCATACTTTAGGGATGAGGGATGAGGGATGAGGGCGGAGGGAAGGAAAGTTTATAGTTTGCAGTGGGCAGTATGCAGTGACTGCCAACTGGCGGCTGCCAACTGCCAACTTATCAGTGACCCATCACTCATCACCGATTTTTGGGGGGTGCGTGACGATCGATTTCAGCGCCGGCATCGCCGAGAAGTAGGGTCAGACTCGACATTCCTCGAAGTATCGCGCCAAACCCCGGCCACTACAAATGGGCGCGCCCATTTGTGAAGGATGAGGGATGACCCCCGCAGTGCGGAAGTCAGAACCAGGTCATCCTTGGTCAGTGACCCCGGCCCGCCGCGCTGCATTGCGCCGGGCGTTCGCGGGCTCGAGCGTGCGCAGGCACGTTCTTAGAATTCCCGGCTCACCCTTCCGCCTTCCGCCTTCATCCTT
>CAYYZZ010000421.1:0-2350 GCA_964476235.1 uncultured Streptomycetaceae bacterium
CCGCGCTGAAGGGCAACCTGTGCCGTTGCGGCACGCACCAGCGCATCCTGAAAGCGATACGGCGGGCTTCCGAGACGTTGGGGGCGGCGGCATGACGACCCGTCAGGACGCGCCGCGCAAGCTGCCCGGCAACCTCAATACCAACCGCCGTCTCGACCGCTGGCTGAGAATCAACCGTGACGGCACGGTCACGGCGTTCCCGGGCAAGGTGGAAATCGGGCAGGGCATCCTGACCGCGCTGGCCCAGATCGTCGCCGAGGAGCTCGACGTCTCGCTCGAGCGCATCCGCCTCGCGCCCACCGATACCACCTACAGCCCGGACGAGGGCATGACTTCCGGCAGCCAGTCGATTACCGACGGCGGCGTCGCTCTGCGCTATGCGGCGGCCGAGGCGCGCGACTTGCTGCTGCAGCGCGCCGCGGCCCGCCTCGGCGTGTCGCTCGAGCAGCTTGCGGTGGCCGATGGCGTCGTCCGGGCCCGCTCGGGCGGCAGCGTTTCCTATTGGGATCTCGCCACCGACGACCTGCTCGCGCGCGAGGCCACCGCCGAGATCCAGCCCAAGCCCGCGTCCTCGCACACCATCATCGGCACCTCCGCACCCCGGCGCGACATTCCCGCCAAGGTCAGCGGCGCGCCGATCTACGTGCACGACCTCGATCTGCCCGGCATGCTGCACGGGCGCATCGCGCGCCCGCCGAGTTACCAGGCGCGCCTCGTGTCGTTGGACGAAGCTGAAGTGCGCGCGCTGCCGGGCGTGACGGCTGTGGTGCGCGACGGCAGTTTTCTGGGCGTCGTCGCCGAGCGCGAGGAACAGGCCATCCAGGCTCTCAACCGGGTGAAACGCCTCGCGCGCTGGGAAGAGACGACGGCCCTGCCGGAGACGGCCGACCCGCGTTTTCTGCTCAAGGAGGCGACCGAGGACGAGGTGATCAGCGAGAAACAGGATGCCGCGGCGGCGGCCCGATCGTCCCATAGCCTGGAGGCGGAGTACACGAAGCCGTATATCGCGCATGCCGCTTTAGGTCCCTCCTGCGCCGTGGCGCGTTGCGACAATGGCCGCTATACCGTATGGACCCACAGCCAGGGCGTATACCCGCTGCGACGGGACCTCGCCGAGGTGCTCGGGGTCGAGAAGGAGCAGGTCGCACTGATACACAGGGATGGCGCGGGCTGCTATGGCCACAACGGGGCGGACGACGCCGCGCTCGATGCCGCGCTGCTCGCGCGCGCCGTGCCGGGACGGCCGGTGCGGGTGCAGTGGATGCGCGAGGATGAGTTTCAGTGGGAGCCCTACGGCCCGGCCATGGTGGTCAGGTTGAAAGCCGCGCTCGACGCGGGTGGCGGCATCGTCAGCTGGACCGAGGATATCTGGAGCAACCCCCACAGCACCCGACCGAGCGGGCTCGGCGGGGTCAATTTGCTGGCGGCATGGCATCTCGAGAAACCGTTCAAGCCGTCGCCCCCGCGCAACCCGCCGTTGCCCGGCGGCGGCAGCCACCGCAACGCCATTCCGATCTACGAGTTTCCCAACGAGCGGGTGACCAACCGGCTGGTGAAGCGCATGCCGGTGCGGGTGTCCGCGCTGCGCTCGCTCGGCGCGACGGCTAACGTCTTTGCTATCGAGTCGTTCATGGACGAGCTGGCCGCCGCCGCAGGCGCCGACCCGGTCGAGTTCCGGCTGCGCCATCTCAAGGATCCACGCGCTCGCGCGGTGATCGAGACGGCCGCGGCGAAAGCCGGCTGGCGCAAGGGTGAGAAGGGCGACGGCACGCGCGGGCGCGGCGTCGGTTTTGCGCGCTACAAGAATGGCGCCTGCTACCTGGCGGTGATCGTGGAAGTGGAGATCGGCCGCGAGATTGCAGTTCGGCGCGCCTGGGCCGCGATCGACGCCGGGCTCGTGATCAATCCCGACGGCCTCATCAACCAGACCGAAGGCGGCATCATCCAGGCCGTGAGCTGGGCGCTCAAGGAGGCGGTGCGCTACGACCGCAGCGGCATCCTGACACGCACCTGGGAGGACTACCCGATCCTCAGTTTCGAGGAGTCGCCGGTGGTCGAAGTGACCATCATCAACCAGCCCGAATTGCCGCCGCTCGGCGCGGGCGAGGGGACGCAGGGACCGACCGCTGCCGCGGTCGCCAACGCGATCTACAACGCCATGGGCGTGAGATTGCGAGACATGCCCTTTACGCGTGAGCGCGTGCTGGCCGCACTCGCCTGAACGAAAAAAGCGTGAGTCGTGATTCGTCCCGTTCCAATGTCCACGTCAAAGATGTACGCATGGATTCTCGACCGATTACTCGATAGAAATCATTGGAACGGGATTCGTGAGTCGTGATTCGACTCCCCT
>CAYYZZ010000422.1:0-2345 GCA_964476235.1 uncultured Streptomycetaceae bacterium
GCGTCCTGCGTCATCGGCAGCGCCTCGATACTCGTGTTGAGAGGCGCGAGCGCGTCGTTGACCGCGTTGGCGACCGCGGCGGGCGCGCCGAGGTAGCCGGCCTCGCCCGAGCCCTTCTGCCCGAACGTCGTGAGCGGCGATGGCGTGCAGTGATCCACGATACGGATGGGAGGGACTTCCATCGCGCCTGGGATCAGGTAGTCCATGAAAGTACCGCTCGCGAGTTGGCCGTCTTCGGTATAGGAAAATTTCTCGTACAGCGCCGCGCCGATGCCGTGGGCGATGCCCCCGTAGGTCATGCCGTGCACGATGTCCGGGTTGATCATCACGCCGCAGTCGTGGCCGCACACGTACTTGCGCAACGACGGCTGCGCGGTCTCGGGGTCGATCTCGACGTACACGACGTGCGCCTCGAACGCATAGCACGGGTACATCTGCACCGTGCCCTCGGGCGTCGGCAATTCCCCGCCGGTCGGCACTTCCCACACGAATTTCGCCTGCAGCCCGGGCTCCACCCCCGGCGGCATCTGGTGGTGGCGGCGATGCGCGATGGTGACGAGATCGTCCCACGCCAGGCGCTTCCCGGGATGGCCGCGGACCGAGACATTGCCTTCCGCATACTCGACGGCCTCGACGGTACAGCCCAGGTTGTGCGCGGCGATTTCGATCAGCGTCTCCTTGATCCTGCGCGCGGCGCCGGCCGCCGCGCCGCCGAGCATGATCGCCATGCGGCTGCCGACGGGACTGTTCGACGGCAGTGCCGAGAGCGAATCGGCGCGCACGACCCGGATCCCTTCCGGATCGCGCTCGAGCACTTCGCCGATCACGGTCGAGACCAGGGTCTCGTGTCCCTGCCCCGCGGATGAAGTGCCCATCACGCCGGTGATGGCGCCCGACAGGTCCACGCGCACCAGGCACGAGTCCATCCACGTCGTCGTGTCGTTCTTCGGGTTGAACAGCGGCTCGAACGCCGAATTGCCGCCGCTCGGCTCGAGGCAGGTCGAGATGCCGATGCCCGCGTAGCGCCCCTCGCGGCGCGCCTGGTCGCGCGCGGCAACGAGCGCCGGGTAGTCGATCGCGTCGAGCGCCTTGTCGAGCACGGCGCGGTAGTCGCCCGAGTCGTAGGTCGAGCCGCTCGGGATGCGGTAGGGAAATTCCTCCTTGGCGATCAGGTTTCTGCGGCGCAGCTCGATGCGGTCCATGCCGAGGTGGAGCGCCACGCGGTCCATCATGCGTTCGAGCGCGAAATTGGTCGGCGACTGGCCGAAGCCGCGCACCGCCTCCTGCGGCGTCTTGTGGGTCATCACGGAAATCGGCTCGTACTCGACGGCTTTGATGCGGTACGGCCCGCAGATAGCGCCCACCGGCTTGCCGAGCTGCAGCGGCGATCGGCCCGCGTAGGCGCCAACGTCGTCGAGCGCCCGTATCCTGAGCGCCCGGATGGTGCCGTCGCGGTCAAATGCGGTCTCCACATCGAAGATCCGGTCGGGGCCCTGCATGTCGCCACCGCGCATGTTCTCCAGCCGGTCCTCGATGAACCGGACCGGCATGCCGAGGCGCCGCGCGAGGTAGGCCACGAGAACGGTGTGCTTGATGCCGCGCTTGACCCCGTAGCTGCCGCCGACGTCCACGTCGTAGTGCACGCGCACCGCGTTGCCGGGAAGCCTCAACGCGCGCGCGGTCTGGTCCGGATATTTCGGCATCTGGATGGAGGCCCAGACGTCGAGCACCTGCTGTCCCGGGTCCCATTGCGCCGCGACGCCGAAAGTCTCGATCGGCACGGTGGAACTGCGCCCCCACACCGTGCGGAACCGAAGACGGTGGTCGGCTTTCGCGAATGCTTCCTCGACCGGCCCCCAGACGAAGCGCCGTTGGTAGAGCACGTTGGAGCCGTGCGCCGGATGAACGAGTGGGCTGCCGGGCTGTAGCGCCTGCTCGGGATCGATGACGTACGGCAGCGACTCGTACTCTATTTCGACCCGCTCCGCCGCGTCCTCCGCGAGCGCGCGCGTATCGGCGACCACCGCCGCCACCCATTCTCCGGCGTAGCGCACGACGCCCTTCGCGAGGGCGTAGCGCTTCACCTCGGGCGCATCGACGCCGATCGCGAGCGAGTCGGTCGCCGCGCAGAACTCCTCGCCGGTCAGCACGTAGTGCACGCCGGAAACCTTGAGCGCGGCTGCGGTCGCTATCGAGCGAATGCGCGCGCTCGGATACGGCGAGGCGACGATCGCCACGTGCTTCATCCCCGGCAGCGCGATGTCGGCGACGTAGCGGCCGCGCCCCATCACGAAGCGCGGGTCCTCCTTCGTCCGGCGCTTCGCGCCGATGTAGCGGAAACCGTA
>CAYYZZ010000423.1:0-2335 GCA_964476235.1 uncultured Streptomycetaceae bacterium
TCTTCGGGCCATCCAGGGAATTTTTGCTTCATTTCGTCAACCAGCCGCCACAAGGGCTGACGCAGGCTGCACGGGAAGGGCGAACCAAAGTAGAACTCTAGCCGCCTGCGACATTCCGTTTCATCATGTGTTGTCAAGTGAGCCCGCGCGTCTTGTCATGCGGCGAGTTTCATCACGCGAAGCTGTTTCCGTCTCTGCTCCGCGTGCCACAAGTCATACTGGGTCTGCTGGTTCAGCCAGCTCTCCGCAGACGTTCCGAATGCAATCGAAAGACGAACGGCCATCTCCGGGCTTACGCCCGCCCGGCCGTTCAAGATGGTGGAGAGTGTCTTGCGACTGATACCAAGAGCTTTCGCCGCCTCGGTCACCGAAAGGCCGAGCGGTTCCAGGCAGAGAGACTTGATGATTTCGCCGGGGTGGGGCGGGTTGTGCATACGCATGGTGTTTCCTCAGTAACTCAATGATAATCCTCGTAGTCCACGTGGTCCGCGTCCTTTCCCGTGAAGGCAAAGGTCACGCGCCAGTTCCCGCTGACCTTTACGGCCCACGTTCCTTTCCGGTCCCCTTACAGGTTACAAGATACCCCACAACGCGAAGTCGAGGGTGCCGAAGTCCGCCAGCTTCCCCACCTGGCGATCTTGGAGAACAGCAGCTCGGCCCCTACTCGGGCTTGGCGCCCGACGCCTTGACGACGGGTCCCCATTTCCTGATTTCTTCGCGCAGCCGTTTACCGAACGCTTCCGGCGATGTCGGTATCGGTTGCAGGCCCTGCGCACCGAATTGTTCTTTCATCGCGGGAGTACCGAGTATCTTCGTCACTTCCTGGTTGAGCACGGACAGCACGGATGACGGGGTGCCGGCGGTGCCCCACATGCCGTACCAGCCGCTGCTCTCGTAACCCGGAACACCCGACTCGCTCACCGTCGGTGTATCGGGAAACAAGGGGAAGCGCCTGGCCGACGTCACCGCGAGCAGCCGCAGCCTGCCCGATTTCACGTGAGGGAGCGCCGTGGACACATTCGACACGGCGAGCTGCACCTGTCCGCCCACCAGGTCGGCGATCGCCGGCCCGAGGCCTTTGTACGGGACGTGCAGCATTTCGACCTTGGCCATCTGCAGGAACAACAGCGTCACGAGATGGGTGTTGCTGCCGATCCCGCCGGATGCGTAACTGATCTGGCCCGGCCTGGCTTTGGCCAGTGCGAGGAGTTCGCCAATCGATCTGGCTGATAGAGAAGGATGCACCACCACGATGTTGGGCTGTTCGCCCAGCGTGGTGACCGGCGCGATGTCCTTCAACGTGTCGTACGGCAGCTTGGGATAGAGCACCGCGTTGACTGCGACGCCCATGCTGGCGACGAGCAGCGTGTGACCGTCGGGCCGTGCCTTCGCGACGATATCGGTTCCGATCGTGCCGCCCGCCCCGCTACGGTTATCCACCACCACTGGCTGGCCCAACGCCTCGCTCAACTTCGGCGCGACAGTCCGCGCCACGAGATCGACGGCGCCACCCGGCGCGAACGGCACCACCACACGCATCGGGCGGGAAGGGTACTGCTGAGCCAGCGCCTCGCCGCAAGCGAGAAGGAGGAGCGTCGCGACGGCGACGCGACACTGAATCAGGCAGTCACGAGCCACCAGAGCGTGTCTCAAAAACACTCCCTCGCCCCGCGGCAGCGGGGAGAGGGTTGGGGTGAGGGGCGACGCATGGCCGTTCTTCATAGGGAAAGCTCCGATGCCTTTGCACCCCCTCACCCTAGCCCTCTCCCCCAAACCGGGGGAGAGGGGATTTTTGAGACACGCTCCAGTCATGCTTCGGCTCAAGCAGTGAGCTGCCTGACCATCTGGTCAACATATTTCAGCGTGAGCGCGCGCATCTCGTCGGGTGTCAGGTTGCTGACGGGATGCGGCAGCTCGATGAACGGGTGCCCGTCCATGCCTTTGCCGCGGAACTGGTATACCGCTGCGTTTCTGAACGCCTGCGTGAGAAACATCGTGGCGGGGATGCCGCGTTTCTCGAACTCCACCGTGTCGTGCACACTGCACAACGTGCAGGACCCTCACCCGCCGAGGGCGGCTGCGGCCACCTGCACCTCTTTCGCCATCTCGTTCAGCAAAGCTTCGGTCGCGGGCCGGGAGAACGCTTCCTTGCGCCGGATGACGACCCTGGCCACCCCGTAGCGGCTGCGCAAGACGTCCGCGACGGTTTCGAAAATGATGTCGGCTTGCTCCTTGGTATTGTCGAGCAGGCCGACCACCTTGCCGGCGAGGTCCATCGGCCGCGGCGCCAGCGCGATCGTCGCCTTGTTGCCGCCCGCTGTGGGGTCGATGAATC
>CAYYZZ010000424.1:0-2328 GCA_964476235.1 uncultured Streptomycetaceae bacterium
TCCCGCCCGCCAGCGGCCCGAGAAAGGAGCCGACCGCCATCACCAGCGCGTAGTTGCTGAAGTTGCGCGTGCGGTCCTCGGCGCCGCCGGCAGAGCCGACGAGGTTCTGCGCGGACACGTTGCACATCATATGCGAGACGCCGATCAGCGCCGCCGACGCGTACAGCGCCGGCATCGATTGAAACCACCACGGCAACAGCAACGCCGCGGCCATTCCCAGCGAGCCGAACAGCATGGGCAGGCGCACCCCGAAGCGGTCCGTGAGCTTGCCGACCTGGAGCGCGAGCAGCGCCGGCAGCAGCGAGTACATCGCGATCATTACGCCGATGATGAACTGGGAGGCGCCGAGCTCGATCGCGAACAGCGACACCAGCACCTTGCTCGCGCGGAAGCTCGACATGTTGAACAGCACGATCAGGAGGACGGTGCCGATGTTCATTGCGTTACGCCGCCTTCCGCACCGGGCCCGTGTAGCCCCCTAGCGCGAGTATCGCCGAGGAGAGCCAGAACACCGGCGCAAGCCCGAACAGCGTGCCGACGGCCCCGAATACCGCCGGCACCGCGACGTGCATGGAATTGTTGATCGCGATGCGCAACCCGAGCCCCTCCCCGTGCCGCCCCGGCGGCGCGTAGTTGTAGGTCAGTATCACCGTCAGCGGCTGGCCGAGCCCCATGCCAAGGCCGAGCACGAAGCAGACCACGCCGAGCACCGCGGCGCTCTCGAACATCGGTATCAGGAAGAACGTCCCGGCGGCGAGATACATCGAGTAGCGGAGCGTCCGCTCCTCCCCGAACCGGCGCACCAGCCTCATGAGCAGCGCCCGGGTGACGAACCCCGCCGCCGCGAACGCGCCCAGGATGATGCCGATGGCGGACGCCGACAGCCCGATCGCGTGCCCGTGCAGCGGCAGGTAGAGCTGGAACAGGTCGAGCCCGGTCATCACCAGCGCGCTGGTGAGGAACATCCGGCGCAGGTGGCCGATGCGCAACAAGTCCACCATGCGCTGACCACTGCGGTCGGCCCCGCCGGCAGCGTGCGACAGGCGGTTGAACAGGAAGAGCACGACCAGCACGGCTACGGCACCGGGCGCGGCCAGCACCATGTAGGTGGGCACGTGGCCGATGTGGTCGATCGAGAAGCCGGCGATGATCGGGCCCAGAAGGTCCGAGGTGGACACGACCAGCGCGTAGAGGTTGAGATTGTGGGTGCGCGCGGGCCCGCCCCCGAGCGAGCCGACCAGCGACTGCATCGAGAGCTGGGTCAGTATGAATCCCGCGCCGGACACGGCGGCGGAGGCGTACAGCACCGGCAATTGGGGCCAGAACCAGGGCAGCAGGGTTCCCAGCACCGTGATGATGGAGCCGACAACGACCGGCACGCGCACGCCGTAACGGTCCGCGATCTTGCCGATGAAAACCGCCAGCAGCAGCGGGAAGAACCCGTAGGTCGCGAGCAGCAGGCCGGTATCGAGAGGCCCGGCGCCGAGATCGAGCGCGTAGAGCGTGTTGGCGACGCGCGCGCCCTTGTAGCAGGTGTTCCACAGCAGAACGATCGCGAGGATCTCGTAAAGGCTGAGGGGGCGGAAAGCGGCCGATGCGGAGCTAGATTCGGGATCGCGCGACATTTTGATTCCGATTTTACCGCACCTGCGCGCCGCAAAAAACACGGCGCGCATATACACTACAATTTCGAGATGAAAAAAGAACCTTCCCCCGATGATCAGTTGATTCGCCGCCAAGTGCTTCTCGCATTGGCGGCGAATCGCACGCCGGGATTCCACTTTCCCGGCCATCTCCTGGGATGCCATTGGCCCCGCATCGGCGAGGACGACCTCGATGCCGCCATGCCCGATGGCCCGCAAGGCCGCAATGTGGACGGATCAGCCAGCCTCGCGGGTTTCTGCGTCCTGCTCGACGTCGCGCTCGCCACCGCCGCGCGCCTGAAGGTCGAGCGCGGCGCGCGCCAGGCCACGGTGCATCTGCACGCCCAGTTCACCGGCGCGACGCTGCGCGGCGAGCTGCGGACTCACACGCGCATGGACGGGTTCACTACCGCCGCCGCGGCGCGTCAGGGCATGACGAGCGGCACGGTTTACGCCGGCGGCGTGCCGGCATGCCACGCCAGCGGGACGTTCATCCAGCTACCGCCCCCGCCCGGCGTGACCCTTGCGCCGCTGCCGTGGCAGCGCGAAAGCGGCGAGTTGGCCTCGCCGCTTAAATTGAAAGACCTCGAACCGGATGAGCGCGTGGTAATGAGAGCATGTAATTCCGCTTTAAGGCGCGCTGACAGCCAGCGCGCCTTCATCGAGCACTTCTGGGGCGCCCTGC
>CAYYZZ010000425.1:0-2323 GCA_964476235.1 uncultured Streptomycetaceae bacterium
TGCAGTTTGCAGTTTGCAGTGAACAACAGGTCGTGCGGGGGCGATATGCCATCACATCATCACTCCGCCACTACATCAGCGTTGCCCAGGGGAGGAAACCGAATGAACGTTCGCATCGCCCTTACCACTGCGCTGGTGGCAGCGCTTGCCGCGCCGGCGGGCGCGCTGGCGCAGAAATATCCCGCGAAACCCGTCCGCCTGGTGCTGCCCTTCACCGCCGCCAGCGCGGTGGACGTGCTGGGACGGCTTTACGCGCAGAAGATGTCGGAGGCCTGGAGCCAGCAGGTGCTGGTGGACAATCGCACCGGCGCGGCGGGCATCATCGGCATGGAAGCCATCGCGCGCGCGACGCCGGATGGCTATACGCTCGGCATGGGCAACGCCGCGACGCTCGCGCTGAATCCCCACCTCTACCAGAAGCTGCCGTACGACGTGACGCGGGATTACCTGCCGATCTCACTGGCGGCGGTCATCCGCAACTGCCTGGTGGTGCACCCCTCGCTGCCCGCAAAATCGGTGAAGGAACTGGTCGCGCTCGCCAAGGCGCGCCCGGGCCAGCTGAATTACGCCTCGGGCGGCGTCGGCAGCGCCCAGCACGTGCCGATGGAAATGCTGAAATCGCTGGCCGGCATCAACATCGTGCACGTCCCCTACAAGGGACTCACCCCCGCCTTCAACGACGTGCTCGCCGGGGAAATGCACATGATTATCCCCGGCCTGGTCACCGCCCTACCGTTCCACAAGTCCGGGCGCCTGCGCATCATCGCCACTACCGGCGCGACACGCACCGGCGTCACGCCGGAGATCCCGACCATCGCGCAGGCGGGCGTGCCCGGCTACGAGTTCGATTCCTGGACCGGCTTCCTCGCGCCCGCGGGCACGCCGCCGGCGATCGTGTCGCAGGTCCATGCCGAGCTCGCGCGCATCAGCAACCTGCCGGATATACGCGAGCGGCTCACCAGCTTCGGCTTCGACGTCGTCGGTGGCACGCCGGAAGCGTTCGCAGGAGTCATCCGCGACAACAATGCCCGCCTCGGCAAGGTGATACGGGAGGCGGGAATCAAGGCAGAATGACGCAGCAACGTAAGGTTCAAGGTTCAAGGTTCAAGCATCAGACACAGGTTCAAGATACAAGGCTCAAGGTTCAAGGTACACCCGCAAAGAAGTAACAAGCTTTTTTGCGTTGTACCTTGAGCCTTGTACCTTGGGCCTTGAACCTTGTTCCTTGTCCCTGAGTTTCTGTCGTCACTGTAAAATACCACCTCGACAAGAACGGAGGAAATCATGCTTCCCATCAACACGGTTCGTGTGGCTGCGGCGTTCTGCGCCGGCGCGTGCTTCGCCCTGCCCCTCGCCGCCGCACAGCCCGACGCCGCGAAGGATTACCCGAACAGGCCGGTCCGCTTCATCGCGCCGTTCGTCGCCGGCGCCGGCACCGACACCACCGCGCGGCTCGTTGCCCAGAAGCTCACCGACGCCTGGGGCCACCAGTTCATTGTTGACAACCGGACTGGAGCAGCGGGTGCGATCGGCGTGGACCTGACGGCAAAAGCCACGCCCGACGGCTACACGATCTGCCTGATCTCCGCCTCGCACTCCGTCAATTCCGCTGTCAACACAAAGCTGCCGTACGACCTCACCAAGGACTTGCAGGCGATCTCTCAGCTCGCCTCCCTCTTCTACGCCGTCTACCACACCCCCACGATTCCGGTGAAATCGATCAAGGAGCTGATCGCCTATTCCAAGTCAAACCCCGGCAAGCTGCACTTCGGGACGTCCGGCACCGGCAGCCTGCAGCACTTTGCCGGCGAGATGTTCAACCACATGACCGGTATCAAGCTTGTCCACGTGCCGTACAAGGGCTCATCGGCCGTGATCGTCGCCATGCTCGCCGACGACGTCCAGGTCGGGTTCGGCACGCTGTTCGGCGTCCGGCCGCACATGCCGACGGGCCGCCTCAAAGTACTGGCGATCACCGCCGGCAAGCGTTCGCCCGCGGTGCCGGATATCCCGACCGTCGCGGAGGCCGGTGTGCCCGGCTACGAAGTGGACCAGTGGTACGGCGTGATCACCGGGGCAAAGGTGCCCGCGGCGGTCGTCCGCAGGCTGAACGCGGGTATCCGCGAAGCGCTGAAAGCCCCTGACGTCGTGAAACGCATGGGTTCGGACGGGTCGGTAGCGTCACCGTCGACGCCCGAGCAATTCAGCGCGCACATCAAGTCCGAGATCGCCAAGTGGCGCAAGCTCGCGAAGGCTGCGAATCTGGAACTGGCGCAGTAACGAGTCACCGGTTCAAGGTTCAAGCATCAAACACAGGTTCAAG
>CAYYZZ010000426.1:0-2311 GCA_964476235.1 uncultured Streptomycetaceae bacterium
CGATCTACGCCGAGTCCGAGGTGCTGGCGGTGCGCGAATCGAAGTCGCGCCCGGCGCAGGGGATCGTCACCGTGCGCACCACCGGCAAGAAGGCCGACGGTACGGCGTTCATGAGCTACGAGCGCTCGATCTTGGTGCCCAAGCGCGGCCACGCGGTGGACGACGTCGCCGGCTATTAAGAGCATACCTAATGCTGGTGCTGAGCAACGACGAGATCGCCCGCCTGCTTTCGATGCAGGATTGCATGGCGGCGCTCGAGCCGATGTATCGCGATTACGCCAACTCGCGCGCCCTGCTCTCACCTCGCTTCGACAATATATCGCCGACCTCGCACGCCGGCGGCTACTACGCCTTCAAGCACATGGGCGGCGCCTGGCCGGCGCAGGGCGTGCAGGCGCTACGCATCAATTCGGACATCGTCACGCATCCCTCGGTGGGCGGCATGCCGCGCCGCGTCAAGCTACCGCTGGCGGGCGGGCGCTGGGTCGGGCTGGTGCTGCTCTTCAGCACCGAGACCGGCGCGCTGCTCGCGATGTTCCCGGACGGCGTGATGCAGCGTATGCGCGTCGGAGCGGCAAGCGGCCTCGCCCTGAAGCACCTCGCGCGCGAGAACGTCTCGACGCTGGCGCTCATTGGCACGGGCTGGCAGGCGGGCGCACAGCTCATGGCCGCGCGTGCGGTGCGAAATTTCAGGGAAGTCCGCGTCTACAGCCCGCGGCGGGAGAGCCGCGAAGCATTCGTTTCCCAAAACGAAAACGTTCGGGCCGTCGATACGGTGGAAGCATGCGTCGAGGGCGCCGACGTGATACTCGCGGCCACTTCGTCTATGGTTCGGGTCATCGAACCGAAGTGGCTCAAGCCCGGCGTTCATATCGGCTGCATTAAGTCGCAGGAGATCGACGGCGAGGTGCTCGATCGCTGCGACCGCGTGTTCGTCCACAACCGGCAGCAGGCGAAGCAGTTCAACAACGTGATGCCGGGCACGCCCAACGTGGACGAGCAGCGCGAGCAGGGCTGGTGGAAGGATCCCGCGCACAGCGGGCGCTATCCGGATCTCGGCGAGCTGCTCGCCGAGCGCGTTCCGGGGCGGGAGCGCGCGGATGAAATCACCTGCTTCGCGAACAACGTAGGCACCGGACTGCAGTTCGCCGCGGCAGGCGCCCTTGCGCTGCGTAAAGCCCGGGAACAAGGCGTGGGGAAGGAACTTCCGGACGACTGGTTTACCGAGGACGTTCACCCTTGATGGGCGCGACGACGCAGCGGGAAGGGAGCGACGGGCAGGAGACGCTCATCCTGCAGAGCGTCGACCGGTTTCTCGAGCGGGACGTGCGGCCGGTCGTGCGCGCGCTGGAGGCCGCCGATACCTACCCGACCGCGATCGTAGAGAAGCTGAAGACGCTCGGGTTGTTCGGCTTCACCATCGCGCCCGAGCACGGCGGTCTCGGACTCCCGGCGGTGACCTACGCGAAGATCGTCGAGCGCATGGCGGCGGTGTGGATGTCGGTCCCGGGACTTTTCAATTCACACCTCATCATGGCGGCGGCGGTGCAGCGTTACGGGACAGGTGAGCAACAGCGCTCCTATCTTCCGCGCTTCGCGAGCGGCGAACTGCGCGGCGGCATCGCGCTGACCGAGCCCGACTGCGGAACCGATCTGCAGGCTATCCGCACTCACGCGCGCCGCGAGGGCGATCACTACGTCGTCAACGGCGCAAAGACCTGGATCACCAATGGCGCCGAGGGGCAGATCCTGGCGGTGCTGGTGAAGACGGACCTGCGCGCGCAACCGCCGCACAAGGGCATGAGCCTGCTGCTGATCGAGAAGGGGCCGGGCTTCAAGGTCGTGCGCAAGCTCGAGAAGCTGGGCTACCGCGGCATCGACACGGCGGAACTCCTGTTCGAGGATTGCCGAGTGCCGGCGAAGAACCTGATCGGGACGGTGGAGGGCTGCGGATTGCAGCAGGTGCTGAACGGGCTCGAACTCGGGCGCATCAACGTCGCGGCGCGCGGGGCGGGGCTCGCACGCGCGTGTCTGGAGGAATCGCTGCGCTATGCGCAGGCGCGCAAGACGTTCGGCAAGCCGATCGCGGAGCACCAGGCGATACAGATCAAGCTCGCCGACATGGCCACGCGGGTCGAGGCCGCACGCCTGCTGGTGGAGCATGCCGCGCGCGCTTACGACGCGGGCGGGCGTTGCGATCTCGAGGCCGGCATGGCGAAGCTCTACGCCACCGAGGCGGCGCTCGAGAACAGCCTGGAGGCGATGCGCATCCACGGCGCCTACGGTTATTCGAAGGAGTTCAACATCGAGC
>CAYYZZ010000427.1:0-2308 GCA_964476235.1 uncultured Streptomycetaceae bacterium
GGAGCGCGTTGCCCAGCGTATGGCCGTAGCCGCGCTCGAACGGCTCCATGGTGAGCTTGGCGTGGTACGGAGAAATATTCTGGACGTCAATGATGCGGGGCTTGAGAAAAGCGCTGCTTGCCATGGCTCGGATACCTTTACGAAATGACTGCGGCGTGGTTACTTCGAGTAAAGCTCGACTATGAGCGATTCGTTGATGGTGGACGGCAGTTCGCTGCGCTGCGGCCGCGCCTTGAACTTGCCCTTGAGCGCCTTTGCATCCACTTCCAGCCACTCCGGGTGACCGCGACTCTCGGCTGCCTCGGCCGCGCCCTTGATGCGCAGCTGGTTCTTGGCTTTTTCGGTGACCTCGATCATGTCGCCCGGCCGGCACTGGAACGACGGGATGCTGACGCGCTTGCCGTTCACCAGGATGCCGTTGTGGCGCACGATCTGGCGCGCCTCGGTGCGGGAAGACCCGAAGCCCATGCGGTAGGCCACCGTGTCGAGACGGCTCTCCAGCAGCTGCAGCAGGCTCTCGCCGGTAATGCCCTTGGCCTGCTCGGCCGTGTGATAGGTCTTGCGGAACTGGCGCTCGAGCAGCCCGTAGATGCGGCGCACCTTCTGCTTCTCGCGCAGCTGCACGCCGTAGCCCGACAGCCGGGTGTTCTTCTGGCCGTGCTGGCCCGGGGGATAGTTGCGGCGCTCGATGGCGCACTTGTCGGTGAAGCACTTCTCGCCCTTGAGGAAGAGCTTCTCGCCTTCCCGGCGGCATTGCCGGCATTTCGGGTCGAGATTTCTGGCCATATTCGATTCTCCTTAGCAGCCTGTCGGGCTGCATGGTCCGACCAGACTGCTAACAGCAAAACCGGCGGACAATTCAGAAAACAATCCCGACTTAAACGGTCGGAGGCACAATAAGCGGTGGTGAGTTCCAATATCTGTCATGTTCTCTCGTAATGTTCCTGGCGCCGGTTTTGCATTAGGAGTTTGTCGTCTCCGACAAACTCCTCCCTAGACGCGGCGCTTCTTCGGCGGACGGCAGCCGTTGTGCGGCACCGGCGTCACGTCGGCTATTTGCGTGATCTTGAAACCCACGGAGTTCAACGCGCGCACCGCCGACTCGCGCCCCGGGCCGGGGCCCTTGATGCGCACTTCGAGGTTTTTCACGCCGCACTCCTGAGCGAGGGTGCCCGCTCGGCTGGCGGCCACCTGCGCCGCGAATGGGGTCGATTTCCGAGAACCCTTGAAGCCGTTCGAGCCGCAGGTCGCCCACGCGAGCGTGTTGCCCTGGCGGTCGGTGATGGTGACGATGGTGTTGTTGAAGGAGGCGTGGATGTGGGCGATGCCCTCGGCCACGTTCTTCTTCGTCTTCTTGCGTACCCGGGTGCTGGCTTTAGCCATATTCAGTCTTCCCTGTCTAACCTGTTGCAACCTGCCTGATGACCTTCACCGCCGACTTGCGCGGGCCCTTGCGCGTGCGCGCGTTGGTGCGGGTGCGCTGGCCGCGCACCGGCAGCCCCAGGCGGTGGCGCTTGCCGCGCCAGGTGCCGAGATCGATCAGGCGCTTGATGTTCATCGAGGTCTCGCGGCGGAGATCGCCTTCGACCGTGACCTTCGAGACTTGTTCGCGCAGCTTGTCCATCTGCGTGTCCGAGAGATCCTTGATTTTCACCGTGTGACTGACGCCCGCCGCGTCGCAGATCACGCGCGCGCGCGAACGGCCGATGCCGAGGATCGCGGTCAACGCGATCTCGGCGTGCTGGTGGTTCGGTATGTTGACTCCGCCTATCCGGGCCATGCCTGTCCTCGCAGCAAAAAGTTTGTGATTTTAGCTACTAACCTGTTAATTATCAAGAAAAATCGGGGTTTGCCCGATCAGCCCTGGCGCTGCTTGTGCCGCTTGTTCTTGCAGATCACCCGCACCACGCCCTTGCGGCGGATGACCTTGCAGTTGCGGCACATTCTCTTGACCGATGCCATCACTTTCATTTCCAGCTCCTAGCGGTCAGCTATTAGCGATCAGCCAACCAAATGCTTCCAAATATCCCCGTTTCAAGCTGACAGCCAATCGCTAACAGCTGATAGCTTCATCACTTCGCGCGGAACACGATGCGCCCGCGGGTCAAATCGTAGGGCGTCAGCTCCACCGTCACCTTGTCACCCGGCAGGATGCGAATGTAGTGCATCCGCATCTTGCCCGAGATGTGACCCAGCACCATGTGGCCGTTCTCGAGCTTCACCCGGAAGGTCGCATTGGGCAGGGTCTCCGCGATTTCACCCTGCATCTGGATGGTTTCTTCCTTGGCCATCAGCGCGTCGGGAACAT
>CAYYZZ010000428.1:0-2302 GCA_964476235.1 uncultured Streptomycetaceae bacterium
GGATCGAAGAAGCTGATGGTGCCGAGCCCGTCGCAGCGCGGGCAGGCGCCCATCGGGTTGTTGAACGAGAACAGCCGCGGCTCGAGCTCCGGCAGCGAGTAGCTGCATACCGGGCAGGCGAACTTCGCGGAGAAAAGATGTTCCTTCCCGGAGTTCATCTCGACCGCGAGCGCGCGCCCGTCGGAGTGGCGCAGAGCGGTCTCGAACGATTCGGCGAGCCGCTGCTTGGCATCCGCGCGGACCTTCAGCCGGTCCACCACGACTTCCACCGTGTGCTTGGCGTTCTTCTTGAGCTTGGGCAACTCGTCGATTTCGTGAACCCTGCCGTCCACGCGGAGCCGCACGAAGCCCTGCGCGCGCAGCTCATCGAAGAGGTCCGCCTGCTCGCCCTTGCGCCCGACGATGAGCGGCGCGAGGATCATCAGCCGCGTGTCCTCGGGGAGTTCCAGCACGTGGTCCACCATCTGCGCAACGCTCTGCGCCGAGAGCTGGATCTTGTGCTCCGGGCAGTGAGGATCGCCGATGCGCGCGAACAGAAGCCGCAGGTAGTCGTGGATCTCGGTGACCGTGCCGACCGTGGAGCGCGGGTTGTGGCTGGCCGCCTTCTGCTCGATCGAGATGGCGGGGGAGAGGCCCTCGATCAGGTCCACGTCGGGCTTCTCCATCAACTGCAGGAACTGTCGCGCGTAAGTGGAGAGCGATTCCACGTAGCGGCGCTGGCCTTCCGCGTAGAGCGTGTCGAACGCGAGCGAGGATTTCCCGGAGCCCGACAGCCCGGTGATCACGACCAGGCGGTTTCTCGGCAGGTCGAGGCTGATGTTCTTGAGATTGTGCGTGCGCGCGCCGCGCACGCGGATGAACTCGGTGCCGCGAGCGACGTCGGGCCCCGCGGTCTGCAGTCGTACGACGGTCGGACGGGAAGTGGCCAAGAGCGGACGAAAATGAATGTAAACCTGCTAATATACCTAAGATTTTCGTCTTTTCCCAACCTGTTTTAGAGCCAATAACAATATGAGGGGATACTCCCCTCATGCTCCCCTACATTGGGTGCTGTTTCGTTGATTTCGAAACAGCCTCTTACTTACTCCATGTCCGATAGCGGTCGCATGAGCCCGGTCGAGCTGCGCGCGGCGCTGAGCCTTGCCAGCATCTTCGGTCTGCGCATGCTCGGCATGTTCGTGATCCTGCCGGTGTTCGTGATCTACGCCGAGGGCCTGCCCGGGGGCGACAACCTGACGCTCGTGGGTATTGCCCTCGGCATCTATGGCCTGACCCAGGCGATCCTGCAGATCCCGTTTGGTTGGTGGTCCGATCGCTATGGCAGAAAGCCGGTTATTTACATCGGGCTCGCGATCTTCGCCGCCGGCAGCTTCATCGCGGCGCTCGGCTCCCACATCTACATCGTGATCCTGGGGCGCATGCTGCAGGGGGCGGGGGCGATTTCCGCGGCAGTCATGGCGCTGATGGCGGATCTCACGCGCGACGAGCACCGCAGCAAGGCGATGGCGATGATCGGTTCCACCATCGGCGCCACCTTCGCGTTCTCGCTGGTGCTCTCGCCATGGCTGAATCGCGTGATCGGCGTGCCGGGTATCTTCGCGATGACCGGCGTGCTGGTGCTCGCAGCGATGGGGGTGGTGTACGCGCTGGTGCCCGATGTCCCGCAACGGCCGCGCCACGCCGCCGCGCGCGGGCTGGAGCAGTTCGCGGCGGTGCTGCGCGATCCCCAGCTCGCCCGCCTCTATTACGGCGTGTTCGTGCTGCACGCCGTACTGATGGCCCTGTTCATCGCCGTGCCGCTCGATCTGCGCTCCTCGGGACTTCCGGTGGACCAGCACTGGCAGGTCTACCTGCCCGTGATGGCGGGTTCGTTCGTGCTCATGCTCCCGGCCATACTCGGCACGGGGCGGCCCGGGCGGCTGAAAGCGGTTTTCATCGGGGCGATCGCCCTGTTACTCCTGGTCCAGATCGCCATGCCGTGGATGGCCGGTGGTGCCTGGCCGATTGCTGCCTTTCTGCTCGCGTTCTTCACCGCTTTCAACGTGCTCGAGGCGCACCTGCCGACGCTGGTTTCGCGTATTGCGCACGAGAACTCGCGGGGCGTGGCCATCGGCGTTTTCTCCAGTCTCCAGTTTTTGGGGGCTTTTTTCGGCGCCGCTGCGGGAGGATTCCTCTACAGCCGGTGGGCGACGGCGGGCATTGTCATCTTCGATGCCATCCTGCTCGTTATCTGGCTGGTGGCCGCCACCGGGACGCGGGTGCCGGCGACGGGTGGACAGCGCGGTGTTTGACGAACAAAATG
>CAYYZZ010000429.1:0-2300 GCA_964476235.1 uncultured Streptomycetaceae bacterium
TTCACCACGATGTCGTTCGGGCTGTTCAGCTCCTTGTCCTGGTAGTGACTCGCCATCACGGTCATGGCGCCGTTCTTCTCCAGCCGCACGACGCGGCTCGTCGCGTGCTCGCACGACAGCAAGCGCCCGTGGCGGTCGTAGGTGTTGCCGTTCGCCTTGTTGCTCGGCTTGCGGAAGGTGCTGACCCCCTTCCCTTCCTGCCAGGCACGCATGTGGTCGTGCTTCATGTCGCTGAAAATAAGCCGCCTGCCCGCGCGGTCCCATACCGGGCCCTCGCCGAAACCGATGCCCTCCGCCAGCCATTCGACCTGCACCTTTGCATCCACAAGTTCGGTTACGCCGCGCTCACGAATTTCCAGGGTCATTGAATCTCCAATTGTTCTAAGTGAAGAGATAAGGGTGACTGATAAGTTGGCAGTTGGCAGCCGTCAGTTGGCAGCAACTGCAAACTGCCTACTGCAAACTGCAAACTGCAAACTTATTTTCCCTCATCCTTGATCTGTTGGCTGCCCCGCTCCGCAATCATCACCGTGGGGGTGTTGGTGTTGCCGGAAGTGATGGTCGGCATGATCGAAGCGTCGATCACCCGCAGGCGCTCGATGCCGCGCACGCGGAGCTGCGGGTCCACCACCGCCGATGGGTCTCTTTCGCGCCCCATCCTGCAGGTGCCGACGGGGTGAAAGATCGTGGTGCCGATATTACCGGCGGCGCGCACCAGCTCGTCCTCTGTCTGATATGCCGGACCGGGCATGAATTCCTCGGGCTCGTATTTCTTCAACGCCTGCGAGCCGGTCACGATGCGGCGCGTCAAGCGGATGGCGTCGACCGCCACTCTCCGGTCCTCGGGCGTGGAGAGGTAATTCAGCGTGATCGCCGGGTAAGCGCGCGGGTCGGGCGAGGTGATGCGCACGTGGCCGCGAGAGGTCGGCCGCAGGTTGCAGGCGCTGGCGGTGAAGGCGGGGAAACGGTGCGGCGGCTCGCCGAACCGGTCGAGCGAGAGCGGCTGCACGTGGTACTCGAGGTTGGGCGTCGCCTGCGAGGGATCGGATTTAACGAACGCGCCCAGCTGCGACGGCGGCATGGTCATGGGGCCGGTGCGGAACAGCGCGTACTCGAGGCCGATTTTCGCCTTCTCCCACCAGGAGTGGAGCAGGGTGTTGAGCGTCACCGCGTTCTTCACTTTGAACGCCATCCTCAACTGCAGATGGTCCTGGAGGTTCTCGCCGACGGGCAGATCGTGCGTAACGGGGATGCCGTGCTGCTGCAGCACCGCACCCGGCCCGATGCCGGAGAGTTGGAGGATCTGGGGGCTGCCGATCGCGCCGGCGGCCAGCAGGGTCTCGCGCCGTGCCGCGGCGAATACCGCATCGCCCGACTGCTCGAACTCCACGCCCAGAACGCGGCGGCCCTCGAGCCGCAACTTCTTCACCAGCGCGCCGGTGACGATGGTCAGATTGGGCCGCTTCATCGCCGGCCGCAGGAACGCCTTCGATGCGCTCCAGCGCACCCCGTTCTTCTGGTTCACCTCGAAGCGCGAGACGCCCTCGTTGTCGCCGCGGTTGAAGTCATCGGTCCGCGGAATGCCTGATTCGACCGCCGCGTCGCGGAAGGCTTCGATGATTTCCCACCGCGCGCGCGGGGTCTCGACGCGCCACTCCCCGCCCTCGCCGTGTTTCTCGTCCGCGCCGCGCCAGTGATCCTCGACCTTCATGAAGACCGGCAGCACGCTCCGCCACGCCCAGCCGGAATCGCCGGAGAGCTGCGCCCACTCGTCGTAATCGCGCGCCTGGCCGCGGAGATAGAGCATGGCGTTGATCGAGGACGAGCCGCCCAGGACACGCCCGCGCGGGTAGTTGATGGAGCGGCCGTTCAGCCCCGGCTCGGGCTCCGTCTTGTAGCACCAATCGGTGCGCGGATTGCCGATGCAGTACAGATAGCCGACCGGGATGTGGATCCAGACCCAGTCGTCCCTGCCGCCCGCCTCGAGCAGCAGCACCGAAACATTGGGGTCGACCGAGAGCCGGTTCGCCAGCACGCAGCCCGCCGTGCCTGCGCCGACGATCACGTAGTCGAAGGGGCCGATGCTACGCATGGATATCCGTGAATCGTGATTCGTGACTCGTGAATCGATCATTCAAGTTTGCAGTTTTCAGTTTGCAGCTTGCAGCAACTGCCAACTGACGGCTGCCAACTGCCAACGAGTCCTTCCCTCATCCCTCATCCCTATATTACTAGCGGCTCTTCATCCATCGCCGCGATCTGCTCGCGCAGCTCGAGGATGCGGTCCTGCCAGTAGCGCT
>CAYYZZ010000430.1:0-2289 GCA_964476235.1 uncultured Streptomycetaceae bacterium
GGTGATGAAAGTCTCGCTCGGCAGCTTTTTCTCCGCCGCGGGCTTGCTGGCGGCGGGCTTCTCCGCGGCGGCCTCGGCAGCCTGTGCGAGCTGGGTGCCGGCGGCGATAGCGGCGCCCGCGGCGGCGGCGGTGCCCTTCAGGAACGAGCGGCGGCCGGAATTGCCATTCTCGGGAGTATCTTTCACGGTGTTCTCCTGATTTGACGAACGTGTCGGGTCGGGAATCGACGATGGCACAATTATAGCCACCTCCGACGCCATCGGCGTCGGTTTCACTCAGGTTCCGCAGGCGCTGGCTTCGGCGTTGTTACTTGTATTCGCCGAGGAGATAACTCAGCACCAGAAGAGTTACTGGCCAAAGCCCTACGAAGATTCCCCACCGTTCCGCGTGAGCTTCCATCAAGGCCTCTCTCAGCGCGGGGTCGGCAATTTTGGCCACGGCGTGCCTTCCGATTTCAATTTTCGGACCCAGGTACCACATCAACCAGGACAGCGGAATTGAAAGAATTCCCAACCAGAACAAAACTTGAGATAGCATTTTCATGTAATTCTCCTTTGCCAGTTCCACCGGCTCAGACTGTAAATCCAGGCGCTGCCGATAGCAATATCCATCTAGAACATGCCCCGGCTCTCTAGATCTTGGGAATCTCCTTGTTCGGGTCGATAAACGGCTTCGGGATCACCATCGCCCGCCGCTCTCCGACCCCGGGAATATTCACGGTCAATGC
Source organism: uncultured Streptomycetaceae bacterium (assembly GCA_964476235.1). Taxonomy (GTDB): domain Bacteria; phylum Pseudomonadota; class Gammaproteobacteria; order Burkholderiales; family SG8-41; genus SG8-41. The sequence goes on from CAYYZZ010000430.1 coordinate 729, forward strand.
CGTTCCTGATGCTGCCAGGGAAGCAGGCAGCATGGCGTAGCCGATGTTCTTCCTGAGCCGCGGCGACCATACGGCCGAGGTCACGCGCCCGACCGTCTTGCCGGCGGCGGCGACCGGCCATTTCGCCGCGTTGAATTCGATGCGCCCGCCCTCGATCTCGATGCCGGCGAGCTTGCGGCGCGCGCCTTCGTTGCGAACTCTGAGGAGCGCGTCGCGCCCGATGTAGGACGTCTGCTTGTCTCCATCCACCAGCCGCTCCAGGCCGACCTCGTACACGTTGTTCTCCAGCGTCATGTCGGCGCCCCAGTTAAGGATGCCGGCCTCGACGCGGCGGATGTCGGAAGGGCCGGTCGGGCGGATATGGTGCGGCTTGCCGGCGTCCATGATGCGCTCCCACAGCTCGTCGCCGCGGCTGCCGTCGCGCAGGTACACCTCGTAGCCCACCTCGCCGGTCCAGCCGGTGCGCGTCACCACGACCGGGATGTCGTCGAGCTTGGTTTCGAGGAACCAGTAATAGCGGAGCTGGGTCACGTCATCGCCGAACAGCGTTTTCACGACGTCCTTCGCGTTGGGCCCCTGGATCTGCAGGGGCGAGACGTCGGGCTCCGTGATGTTCACTCGCAGGCCTGAATTCAGCGCCACGCCGCGCGCCCACAACAGCACGTCGCTGTCAGCGAGCGCCAGCCAGAAGTGGTTCTCGCCGAGGCGCAGCAGCACCGGGTCGTTGATGATGCCGCCGTCTTCAGCGGTAATCACAACATACTTGCCCTGGCCCACCGCGCAGCGCGACAGGTCGCGCGGGGTGAGCATGTTGGTGAAGGCGAACGCGTCCGGCCCGGTGATCTCGACCTGGCGCTCGACGGACACGTCCCACAGCGTGACGTGCTCGAGCAGGTGCCGGTACTCGGCCTCCATGTCGTCGAAGCCAATCGGGAACAGCATGTGGTTGTAGACGGTGTAGGCCTTCGCGCCGTGGCGCTGCGTGGCCTCGAAAAAGGGGCTCCTGCGCAGGCGGGCGCCGCGCTGGACCAGATTCATGTCGAAAGTCATGGGATCAATAGAGCGTGATGGGTGATGGGTGATGGGAACGGCAAGCGTAGCAGTACTTACTGCGCGCGGGGAACGCGCGCGAGACGGGAAGGGCTGGGGCTTAAGCGGCGGCGCGGGAAGCGCGCTTGCGCTCTTGCTCTTGCAGGAAGCGCTTGCGGATGCGGATCGATTTCGGGGTGATCTCGACCAGTTCGTCGTCGGCGATGAACTCGATCGCGGATTCCAGGGTGACCTGGATCGGCGGCACCAGGCGCACCGCCTCGTCGGTGCCCGAAGCGCGGATATTGGTGAGCTGCTTGCCCTTAATCGGGTTGACGACGAGGTCGTTGTCGCGGCTGTGGATGCCGATGATGATGCCTTCGTAGAGCGGGTCGCCGGGGCTCGCGAACATGCGGCCGCGTTCCTGCAGCTTCCATAGCGCGTAAGCGACGGCCTCGCCGTTTTCAGCCGAGATCAGCACGCCGTTGCGACGCTCGGCCATCTCGGGTTTCATCGGGCCGTAGTCGTCGAA
>CAYYZZ010000431.1:0-2282 GCA_964476235.1 uncultured Streptomycetaceae bacterium
GGAAGATCGGGAACAGCGGGATCCAGAACCAGTTGAAGAGCCCCCAGCCGCCCTGCTGCATTCTCACGATCTCGCCGAGATTCAGGCTCTGCGCCGCCATCAGCACGCACACCAGCGCGAATCCCATCGAGAGTTCGTACGACACCATCTGTGCCGTCGCCCGCAGCGAGCCCAGGAACGCGTACTTGGAGTTCGAGGCCCAGCCGGCGATGATGATACCGTAGACTCCCATCGAGGTGATTGCCATCAGGTAGAGCAGCCCTGCGTCGATATTGGCCAGCACCATCTCGGGGCTGAACGGAACCACCGCCCATGCCGCCATCGCCGGCATGATCGCCATGACCGGCGCCAGCACGAAAAGAAATTTGTTGGCCCCGGTCGGGACGATGATCTCCTTGACCAGGAGCTTGAGGCCGTCCGCGATCGGCTGCAGCAGCCCCATCGGCCCGACCCGGTTGGGGCCGATCCGGACCTGGATCCAGCCGATCAGCTTGCGCTCCCACAGCGTGAGGTAGGCCACGCTCAGCATCAGCGGCACGACGATGCACAGGATCAGGAGCAGTATCTTGATCACGTAGAGCACCACCGGCGCGGCCTCCTGGCCGACGATCCAGACTACGACCACGGCCAGCAAGCCCCATAGCCAGCTGCCGAGGTTGATAAAAGGTTGCAGTACCGTGCTCACACCGCCACCTTCTGCTGGGCGGGTACGCGCTCAGCCGTTATCGCCCCGAACAGCGCGCCTAGCGCCGCGGTCTCGGGCCGCGCCGCCGCCACCCGCATGCAGTCCGCGGGTAATTTGTCATCTATGCCGGCAGCCAGCACGGCCTCGCCGCCGCCCTGCCGCACCCGCACGCCGTCGCCCTCGCGCAGTCCTAGTTTCTCGAAGAGCGCCCGGTTCATCCAGGCGACCGGGGGTGCCGCATCCCGCGTGCGCTGCAGCGCAGGGGCGCGGCGCACGATCGCATCCGCCGCGTAAATCGGCACTTCCGCGATGCGCTCTAGCCCCGAGCCCCGAGTCCCGAGCCCCGCATCCAGCGTGAAAGCGCGCAGGCGGTTGCCGAGCCTGCCGGCAATGTTGCCGTCACCCAGCGCTTCGCGCTTCACGTCCTCGGCGCTGTCTTGATCGAAGCCGGGCAGCCCCAGCAGGTTGCCGAGGACGCGCAGGACCTTCCACGCCGGGCGGGTCTCGCCCAGCGGCCGCACCACGCCGTTGAAGCTCTGCGCCCGGCCCTCGGTGCTGATGAAGGTGCCGGCGGTCTCGGTAAAAGGCGCGATCGGCAGCAGCACGTGCGCATACTCGACGGCGTGGTGCTGGTACGGGCTCATTGCCACCACCAGCTCGGCGGCCTTCATCGCCGCGACCGCCTGCTGCGGATCGTGGGTGTCCAGCTCGGCTTCGACACCGAGCAGCAAGTACGCCTTCAGTGGCGCTTTCAGCATTTGCGCCGTGTTTTTGCCACCTACGGACCCGAAAGGCACGCATCCCGCGATATGGCCGCCGACACTGTTCGCGGCTTCGCCGAGGAAGCCGTAACGGGCGCCCGTGACTTCGGCAAGCGCCTGGGCCAGCGCATGCAGCTGCGCGGCCTGCGGGTGGTGCTGCGCGAGATTCCCGAGAAACACCGCCGCGTTCTTGCCACCGGCCAGGCTCGCCGCGATTCGCTGCGCGGCATCGGTAACGGAGACGCCGCGCGCGGCTTCCGGAACCGGAACCCCCTTCTGCTCCGCCGCGGACTTGACCACCTGCGCCAGCATGTCGGGCATGGCAGCGGGCGCGACGACCGCCTTGTTCGCCACCCGCATCAGCAGCTCGTCGTCGAACGGGTTGATGAAGTTCAACTGGGCAACCCGCTTCGCTGCCTGCCGCAGGCGGTGGGCGATGAGCGGATGATCCTTCCTCAGGGTCGAGCCGATCACCAGGACACGGTCGAGCTGGCTCATGTCGGCCACCGGCATGCCGAGCCACGGCGCGCCGGCAAGCTTGCCGTCAGCGCTGAAATCCGACTGGCGCAGCCGGTGATCCACGTTGCCGGAGGCAAACTCGCGCGCGAGTTTGCCTAACAGGAAAAGCTCCTCGAGCGTCTGGTGTGGCGTCGCCAGCGCTCCTATGCTCGCGGCGCCGTGCTGATCACGGATGCGCTTGAGTTCCTTTGCGATATAGTCGAGCGCAACCTGCCACTCGACCTCCTTCCATGTCCCGCCCTGCCTGAGCATCGGTTTCGCGAGCCGCTGCTCGGAATTGAGGCCTTCGTACGAGAAGCGGTCCTTGTCGGACAGCC
>CAYYZZ010000432.1:0-2280 GCA_964476235.1 uncultured Streptomycetaceae bacterium
TTCCTCGTGCTTTGCGCGACCATGATGTTCGTGTTTTACCGCGACCGGCATTTCGGAATGTTCATCATGGGCGTGACCTACGGCGCGTCCGGTCTGATCGCAATCTCGATACCGCACTGGTGGCCGCTCGTGATGGGATTCGCGCTGGTCTGGTTGCTCAGGCTGATGGGGCTGGAGCCGCGCGTCGAGCCGAAGGAGGATGGCCCAAATGAAAGAACTGAACCGCAGAGCCAAAGCAAAGACAAGAATTGAACCGCCAAGACGTCGAGCGTGCAATAACACGCCGCCAAGACGCCAAGACGCCAAGAAAAACAAGAACAATAATTGAACCGCCAAGAACGCCAAGGCCGCCAAGAGAATCAAATAAGACAAATGAACCGCGGAGCGCGCGGAGAGGACCCAAGACAGAATTAACCGCCAAGCACGCCAAGAGAAACAGGAATCAGAACAAAACCGGCGATGGATGCCGGGGCGGGTATGATATTTTGCAATTTTGCCGACTATTGGAAGTTAACCCGCTCTAATATGGATTTTCTTGGCGAGCTTGGCGTCCCCGGATCGAGTCCGGGGCAGGCTTGGCGGTTCGATCATTGTTCTTGTTTCTCTCGGCGGTCTCGGCGGTCTCGGCGGTTCAATTTGTAGTTTGGTAGTTCCTTCCTGTCCTTGGCGGTTCAGCTTTGTCTTGCAGTGGCGGTAAGTGCCTCGCGTTGTTTTTTGTTCATCATTCATCACTCATCGTTTATCATTGCCTTTCTGCGCCGTAGCCGCCGCCGCCCGGCGTTTCGATGATGAAGGCATCTCCCGCTTTCATTTCCATCTGGCCGCAGGCGCCCAGCTCCACGATCCCGCCGCTCGATAGTCTCACCCAGTTTCGCCCGACCTTTCCGGGCTTCCCGCCCGCCATGCCGTAGGGGGGTACCCGGCGGTGGCCGGAGAGGATCGCGGCGGTCATCGGCTCCAGGAAGCGGACGCGGCGCACCGCGCCGCTACCCCCATGCCATTTGCCCGCGCCGCCGCTGCCGCGCCGGATTGAAAACTCTTCGATCAGCACCGGATGGCGCCATTCCAGCATTTCGGGGTCGGTCAGCCGCGTGTTGGTCATGTGGGTGTGCACGCAATCGGCCCCGTTGAACCCGTCGCCGGCCCCTGAGCCGCCGCAGATCGTCTCGTAGTACTGGTGACGGTCGTTGCCGAAGGTGAAGTTGTTCATCGTGCCCTGCGATGCGCCCATCACGCCGAGGGCGCCGTACAGCGCGTCGGTCACGCACTGCGAGGTTTCGACGTTGCCCGCGACCACCGCCGCCGGGTAGCGCGGGTTCAGCATGCAGCCCTCGGGCACCACGACCTTGAGCGGTTTCAGGCACCCCGCGTTGAGCGGGATGTCGTCGCCCACCAGCGTGCGGAAAACGTAGAGCACGGCCGACATCGTGATCGCTTTCGGCGCGTTGAAATTGCTGTCGAGCTGGCTGGAGGTGCCCGTGAAGTCGATCGTTGCGCCGCGGCTGCCCCGGTCCACGGTGATCTTCACGCGGATCACCGCGCCGTTGTCCATCTCGTAGGCGAATTCCCCGACCCGTGAGGATGCGGTGGGGTCCCCTTTCCCCACCTCGAGCACGTCGATCACGCGCCGCACCGATTCCTCGGCATTGTCCTGGACGTGGCGCATATAAGCCTGCACGACGTCGAGCCCGTAATGCTCCACCGCGCGCCCGATCTCGGTCACGCCCTTCTGGTTGGCCGCGACCATGGCCCTGAGATCCGCGAGGTTCTGCTCCGGATTGCGGGCCGGGTAGCGCGCGCCGGTGAGCAGGGCGCGCGTCTCGCTTTCGCGGAAGCGGCCCTCCGAGACCAGCTTGAAGTTGTCGATCAGCACGCCTTCCTCGTCGAGGTGGCGGCTGTCGGGCGGCATCGAGCCGGGCGTGATGCCGCCGATGTCGGCATGGTGTCCGCGACTCGCCACGTAGAACAGGATCTGTTTGCCGCCGGCGTCGAAAACCGGCGTGATCACGGTGATATCGGGCAGGTGCGTGCCGCCGTGGTAGGGGTTGTTCAGCACGTAGGCATCGCCCGGACGCATCCTGCCGGCGTTCTCGGTAGCGACGACGCGCACGCTTTCGCCCATGGCGCCGAGGTGGACAGGCAGGTGGGGGGCGTTGGCGATCAACCCTCCCACTGGGTCGAACAGCGCGCAGGAGAAATCGAGCCGCTCCTTGATGTTGACCGAGTAGGCGGTGTTGGCGAGCGTCACGCCCATCTGCTCGGCGATCGCCATGAAGAGAT
>CAYYZZ010000433.1:0-2269 GCA_964476235.1 uncultured Streptomycetaceae bacterium
CACACCCTGCGCGTGCCGTTCCACTTCCCGCTGATCAAGGAAACGCAGCACGCGCTGGTGACCTTCGTCGAGATCGAGACCGACGACGGGCTTAAGGGCCATGCGTTCTCGGGCTACCCGCTGCGCTGGAGCATCGCCGAATTCATCAACCGCGAGGCGCGGGACTGCATCGCCGGGATGGACGCGATGCGGCCCGAGGCGGTGCGCACCGCGCTGTACGTGAAGCTCTCCAACAAGCTCTACATGGGCGTGTGGTCGTGCGCGGCAAGCCTGATCGACATCGCGTTGTGGGACATCAAGGGCAAGGCGGTCAAGCAGCCGATCTGGAAGCTGCTCGGCGGCGCGCGCGAGAAATGCCCGATCTACATCACCTTCGGGCTGCCGCGCTACAGCCGCGCCGAGTTGGTCGAGGTCGCGAAACAGCTGATCGCGGAGGGCCACACCCAGCTCAAGGTCGCGATCGCGGCGGGCACCAACCCGGCCAACCACATGTACGGCGAACCCACCGACGACGATATCCTCGAGGATGCGGCGCGCGTACGGCACCTGCGTGATGCGATCGGCGACAAGCCGGTCCTCATGGCGGACGCCAACAAGAACGCGAAGCTGACGCAGGCGATACGCTTCGCCAAGCTGGTCGAGCCCTGCAACCTCGCGTGGTTCGAGGACCCGGTGCTGCAGGCCGATCCCCGGCTGATGGCGCAGCTGCGCCGGGAGACTACCATCCCGATTGCCGCCGGCAGCACCGGCACTTCGGACATCTCTTACCTGCGCGAGTACCTCATCAACGAATCGATCGACATCGCGCAGCCCAACGTGCGCGACATCGGCGGCTTCACCGGCGGGCTGCGCGCGGCGGGACTGGCGCAGGCGTTCAACATCCAGCTCGAGATGGGCGGCAACTACCCGCACCTCAACATGCACCTTCACGCCGGCGTGCCCAACGGCGGCCGCGTCGAGTTTCACCTCGGCGGCTGGCGCATCGGCGAGGCCCTGTTCGACGGCGTGCCGCCGCCGGTCAAGGGCTGGGTCACGCTGCCGCAGGCGCCGGGGCTGGGATTCACGCCCAAGTCGGGCATACTCGACCTGGCGGTCAAGTGACGTCGAAGGGAAAAGGGAAAAGGGGAAAGGGAAAAGGTTAAGAATCGCTGCGCGTATCGTTATTCACGTTGCTTGAAGGAAAATCGGTGGACGAGACAAGGAGACTGGCGATGTTGCCCCGGTATCTGTCCTTTTGCCTTTTGCCTTTTGCCTTTTGCCTTGGGATAACCGGCGCGGTCGCGCAAGGTTATCCCGCAAAGCCGGTGCGCATGGTGGTTCCGTTCGCTCCGGGCGGCGGAGTCGACGTGACGGCGCGCATCCTGGCGCAGCAGCTCACGCAGCGCACGGGACAGTCGTTCCTCGTGGAAAACCGCACTGGCGCGAGCGGCATCATCGGCACGGAGTTCGTCGCGAAGTCCGCGCCGGACGGCTACACGCTGCTGGTCGGCTCCCAGACCACGCAGGCGGTGGTGCCGGCGATGTACAAGGTGAGCTACGACACGGCGCGCGATTTCACCGGCGTGACCGAGATCGCGCGCTCGCCCCTGCTGATCATCGTGCACCCGTCGCTCCCGGTCAGGACCGTCGCGGACCTGATCAAGCTCGCAAAAGCCCATCCCGGGCAGTTGACGTTCGGCGCAGCCTCGGGCGGCACGCCGCACCTGGCGGGGGAGCTGTTCAAGCTGATGGCCGGGGTGGACCTGCTGTTCGTCCCGTACAAGGGGGAAGGGCCGGCCGTCGCCGACGCGATGGGCGGCCAGATCTCGATGGTTTTCTCCAATCTTCCGGTGGCCCTGCCGCAGGCGCGCGGCGGCAAGCTGCGCGGGATCGCCGTCACCAGCGCGCAGCGCGTCCCCTCGGCGTCCGATATCCCGACCGTGGCGGAATCCGGCCTTCCGGGATTCGAGGCTTTCACGTGGTTCGGGTTTTTCGCCCCCAGCGCGACGCCGCGCGAAATCATACTCAAGCTCAACGCCGATGCGGTCGGCGGGCTCAACGTGGCCGAGGTCAGGGAGAAGATGGCGGCGCAGGGTCTGTTCGTGACCGCGAACACGGCGGACCAGTTCGGCGAGTTCGTGAAGAAGGAAATCCCGCGCTGGGCGAAGATCGTGAAGGACGCTGGCGTCAAACCGCAGTGATGAGTGACGGGTGATGGGTGCGCCAAAGGATGAGGGAAGAAAAGTTTGCAGTTTGCAGTGGGCAGTTTGCAGTGACTGCCAACTGACGG
>CAYYZZ010000434.1:0-2262 GCA_964476235.1 uncultured Streptomycetaceae bacterium
CGCAGCGCCTGGCCGCCGAACGTTCGCGCCAGCTCGCCGCCCAGGATTCCGCCGTGCTCGCCTCGCGCGAGATGGCGGCAGCGGCCGGCCAACTGCCCGACCCGACGCTCAAAATCGGCGTGGACAACCTGCCGGTGACCGGGTCGGATGCGTACAGCCTGACGCGCGATTTCATGACGATGCGCCGCATCGGCGTCATGCAGGAGTTCACGCGCGGTGAGAAGCGCCAGTTTCGTGCCGAGCGTTTCGAGCGCGAAGCCGAGCGTGGGTCTGCTGAAAAAACTCTGATCTTGGCCAACATCCAGCGCGACACCGCGCTCGCATGGCTCGACCGCTACTATGCCGAAGCGATGGCCGCCGTGGTAGCCGAGCAGATCACAGAGTCCCGTCTCGAGATCGAGGCCGCCGATGGCGCCTACCGCGCCGGGCGCGGCAGTCAAGCCGACGTTTTTGCGGCGCGCGCCGCGCGGGTTGCGCTGGAAGACCGGGCAAGCGAATTTGGCCGCCGCATACGCACCGCGATCAGCGCGCTCGCACGCTGGGTCGGGAACGGTGCTGATGCCCCGCTTGCCGGCAAGCCCGCGCTCGATGCAATCCGCGTCGATCCGCAAGCACTCGAGGCGCAACTCGCGCATCACCCCCAGATCTCGGTGCTCGCTAAACAAGAGGGGATCGCGGCCGCGGAAGCCAAGCTCGCGCGCGCTAATCGCAGCGCGGACTGGAGCCTCGAGGCAGGCTACAGCCAGCGCGGCCCGGCGTTTTCGAACATGGTTTCAATCGGCGTATCGATCCCGCTGCAATGGGATCAGAAAAATCGCCAGGATCGCGAGCTGGCAGCCAAGCTGGCGCTGGTCGAGCAGGCCAAAGCCCAGCGCGAAGACGCATTGCGCGCGCATGTTGCCGAGGTGCGCGCCATGATTTACGAATGGGAGAACGGCCGCGAGCGCCGTGCCCGCTACCAGCGCGAGCTCGTACCACTGGCGCGCGAGCGCACACAGGCTGCGCTCGCAGCCTATCGCGGCGGCAAAGCCGGTCTTGCCGACGTGCTCGCCGCGCGTCGCTATGAGCTCGAAGTCCGCTTGCAAGCGTTGCAGCTCGAGACGGACACAGCGCGCTGGTGGGCGCAACTCAACTTTCTTATTCCCGACGGCGTCGCGGCTCAGCACTCGAGCGCCGCGGCGAACTTGCCCACGAATCCGACAGTGGAAATCCGATGAAAACCAGCACTTCTATCTTTCTTCTCATTGCGGTCGGCCTGATCGGCGCCGGCGGCTACGGCGCATACCAGTTCGGTATGAGCCGCGGCATGCAGATGACCTCCCCGGCTTCCGGTGCAGTTGAAAAAGGTGCGCCGACCAAGGCTGGCGAAATCGATCCATCCACTGGCAAGAAGGTGCTCTACTGGCACGACCCGATGGTGCCGGGCCAGAAATTCGACAAGCCCGGCAAATCGCCATTCATGGACATGCAGCTGGTGCCGGTCTACGCCGACAGCGGAAGCGACGAAGGCAAGGTCACGATCAGCCCGCGCGTGCAGCAGAATCTGGGCGTGCGCACTGCTGAAGTAACCAAGGGCGCTCTCGCCCGGACCGTCGAAGCCGTGGGCAACGTCGTGTACAACGAACGCGACGTTGCCGTCGTGCAGGCACGCAGCAACGGCTACGTCGAAAAACTTTACCTGCGTGCGCCGCTCGATCCGGTGCGGAAGGGGCAGCCGCTTGCCGAACTCTACGCGCCCGATTGGGTCGCGGCGCAGGAGGAATACCTTTCCGTGCGGCGCATGGCCGGCACCCGGCTGGAAGCCCTGCTGGATGGGGCCCGTCAGCGTATGCGCCTGGTCGGCATGACCGAAGAGCAGATCCGATTGGTCGAATCCACCGGCAAAATCCATCCGCGCCTGACCGTGATCGCACCCATCGGCGGCGTGGTCGCGGAACTCGGCGCGCGCGAAGGCATGACGGTGATGGCGGGGGCGCCGCTATTTCGGATCAACGGACTCGGCACCGTCTGGGTGAACGCAGAAGTCCGTGAAAGTCAGGCAAGCGAAGTACGACCAGGCAACCGGGTCGAAGCCCGCACGCCTGCTCTGCCCGGCACCGTGTTCAAAGGGCGAGTAAGCGCCATCCTGCCGGAAGTCAACCCCGCAACGCGCACGTTCAAGGCGCGTGTCGAGCTCGCTAATCCCGGCGGTCGGCTCGTGCCCGGCATGTTCGCCACCGTCAACTTCACACCGATGGCGCGCAAAGAGGCGCTGCTGGTGCC
>CAYYZZ010000435.1:0-2258 GCA_964476235.1 uncultured Streptomycetaceae bacterium
CCGAGATAGACCTGCTTGCCGGTGAGGTAGTGGGGGTGAGGGTGGTACCAGTAGGTCGCCGCGCGGTTGGTGACGGTGAACTGGTAATCGTAAGTGGCCCCTCCGGGAATAGCGTAGTGCGGGTGGCCGTCGTTGTTGCTGTCCACCTTAAGGCCGTGCCAGTGGATGATGCTGGTTTCCTGGAGCGCATTCCAGAACTTGGCCCTGAACACCGTTCCGGCGCGCGCTCGCAGCACCGGGTTGAGGAGGGTCCTGCCGTGCTGCTCGATTTCATACGCGAGCATCCGCGCCGGCTTGCCGGGGAGAATCGGGTGCTCGACCGGTTTCGCAACCAGGGTGAATGTTCCCGTTGCGTCCGCCACGCCGTACATATTTTCGGAGCCGGGCAGCCGCAGCGGATTGGGAAAAGCGGGATCCGGCGGCAGCGGCGGTTCGGCGCCCGCGACGGGATCACTTGGCCGCGGCCGGTGCGATCGCAGGAAGCCCGCGGCAAGACCTGTCGCGCCTGCGACGCCCGCCACGGAGAGAAGAAATTTCCGCCGTCCGCTCATTCGTTCGCGCAGGTGCGGAAGCCCGCGAACACGTCGTACCGGTCGGGGGTGTAGAAGTTCCGCCAGGTGTTGCGTATGAGGCGGCGGGTGGTGGCGAAGCTGCCGCCGCGCAGGACCTTGTGGGTGCCGAACCACGGCTCGGAGTATTCCTGGTATGGGTCGACGACGAAACCGGGGTAGGGCTCGAACGTGCTCGCGGTCCATTCCCAGACGTTGCCGATCATCTGCCTGCAACCCGACGCAGCATCACCGGTTGGATATGCTTCGACGCCAGCGATGCCGGCGCTTCCCAGATTGGCACGGGCTGCGTCGGGTAACTGAATACCCCAGGGATAGTGTTTTTTTCCATCGGCGCTGGGATCCCAGGACGCGGCGTACTCCCATTCCGCTTCCGACGGCAGCCGCCGGTTGGCGTAGCGGCAGTAAGCCTGCGCCTCGTGCCAGCTCACGTGGACGACCGGTTCGTCCGGCCGCAATGGAACTGCACGGTCAAATCTGCGTTGCGACCACGTGTCGCCCCGCTTCGCCCAGTATTTCGGCGCTTGCAGGTTTTCGCGGGAGCGCCACTCCCAGCCGTCTTCACTCCACCACTCACGGCGCGAGTAGCCGCCCCCGTCCACGAAAGCGGCATATTCGGCGTTGGTAACAGGCGTGCGCGAAATGAGAAACGGATGGAGCCGCACTTCGTGCGCCCATTTCTCGTTGTCAAAAACGAAATCGCGCCCAGGGGATGCTCCGAGGAGAAATATGCCGCCGGGGAGGGATACGTCGCCGCTTGTGCGCCCGTGAGCGCTGGGCGCGATTTCGTTATCCTGGAACGGATTCTCATAACCCAATGTCTGGCGCGTGTAGTGAAAGGCTTCCGCGTGCATGTCCTCATGGAAAATCGCGAGTTGAGTGAAGTACATCAACTCGCGATTGTCCGGCTCGCGCTCGAGTCGCCGGATCACGCGTTCCAGGATCTCCGACTGATACGCGCGGGTTGCCTCGAGACCGGGGAGCGGCAGTTCCCAGCGCGTGCCGTGCGCCACTTTGGCCGAATCGTACAGGGCATCCGCGCCGCTTACGATGGAATCCGAAAACGTGTCCTGATCCTTGCGCCGCAGGCACCAGTACTCCTGGAACCACGCCAAATGCCCCAGTTCCCACAATGGAGGGTTGACGATCGCGAGCTTCGGTCCCAGCAGGCGGACTCCGTCGAGATCGGCGGTGATTCGCGTAAGATGCTCTCGACTGGCGCGCAGCTCTCCGGCGAGAAAAGCGGAATTCATCGTGCCATCAGTCTAAGGGAAAACGGCCATTACATGAAAATTGCCATCACAGTCCCGTCCTCGGCGGTCCCGCGCAGCGGGAACCGGCACACGGCCGCGCGCTGGGCGGGCTTCCTACGCGGGCTGGGGCATCGCGTGCGGGTCGTGACGGAGTGGCGGGGCGGCAACGACGACCTGCTGCTCGCGCTGCATGCGCGCAAGAGCTTTGCCTCCATACGGCGGTTCTCGTACCTGCGGCCCGACGCGCCGCTCGTCGTCGCGCTGACCGGGACCGACCTCTACCGCGACATCCGCGCTTCGGTCGAGGCCCGGCAGTCGCTCGGACTGGCCGCCCGCCTCGCCGTGCTGCAGGAAGAGGGTCTGCGGGAGCTGAGCCCGTTCCTGAGGCGCAAGACCCGCGTCGTCTACCAATCCTCGGACGTGAAGCGGCGCCATG
>CAYYZZ010000436.1:0-2246 GCA_964476235.1 uncultured Streptomycetaceae bacterium
TATCTCCGCCGCGACGGCCATGACGTGACCGTCGTCACCGAGCACGCGCCCGGCGAGTACTGCTCGTCCGGCAACGCGGGCATGCTCAACAACGCCGGGTGCGTGCCGCAACCCATGCCGGGCATCTTGTGGAAGGTGCCGGGTTATCTCACCGACCCGCTGGGGCCGCTGGTGGTGCGCTGGCCCTATCTGCTGAAGGCGATGCCGTGGATGCTGCGTTTCCTTGCCAACGCCAACGCGAAGCAGGCGGAGCATGCCTCGAAGGCGCTTTATTCGCTGATCCGCGACACGGTGCCCACGTACGAAGAGCTGGTGAAGTGGGCGGGCGCACCGGAACTGGTCCGGCGTAGCGGTTATCTCGTCGCCTACGATACCGAGCAGAGTTACCAGGGCGACGCGCTGGCCTGGAAGCTGAGGCGCGACCGCGGCGTGAAAACGGAAATCCTGGACGCCGCGGGCATCCAAAAGCTGGTCCCTCAGCTTGCCCCGCGCTACCTGCGCGGCGTCCACGTGCTCGACCAGGGCTACGTGGCCAACCCCGAGCGGCTCGTGAAGTCGCTCGCCGCGCAATTTGAAAAGGACGGCGGCGTCCTCCTCCAGCGCAAGGTGCTCGGCATCGAGACGGGCGAGGGTGGCGTCAAGGCGGTGCAGACCGACGCAGGCCGGATGCCGGTGGAGACGTTGGTCGTCTGCGCGGGCGTGCACTCGGGCGAGTTGACTTCGATGCTCGGCGAGCCGGTCCCGATCGAGGCCGAGCGCGGCTACCACGTGACCTATTCGGATCCGGGCCTGCAGCTTCCGCTGCCCGTGCACGTGTCGGACGCCAAGGTGTTCGTGACGCCGATGGAGATGGGCGTGCGCATCGCAGGGCAGGCCGAGTTCTCGGGCATTTACGCCGAGCCCAACTACCAGCGGGCGGAGGTGCTGGAAACCCACATGAAGCGCATGTTCCCGCAGGCGCGCGGCACCGACAGCACGCGCTGGATGGGCCGGCGCCCTTCGATGCCTGATTCTCTGCCGGTAGTCGGGGCGTCGGTCAAGCAACGAAACGTCTACTATGCTTTCGGCCACGGCCATCTCGGGCTGTGCGGCGGCGCCCCTACGGCGCGGCTCATAGCGGATCTCGTTGCCGGTCGATCACCCTCGATCGACCTGGCACCGTTCCGCGTGAGCCGCTTCTGATGGAGCGTGACATGGTGAATCGTGACGTGGTCAATCGTGACATGATGATTCGTGACACGATGAGGCGTGAAGTAAAACAGAACTAAATACGCTTTATCGCGTCACGCAGTATCACGTCATGCAGTATCACGTCACGCAGTATCACGTCACGCAATATCATGTCACGCAGTATCACGTCACGCCTCATCATGTCACTATCAGCGAAGCCGGACAGTCTTTCCCGACTTCGCTGATTTCAAGATCGCTTCAAAGACCGAGACTCCATGCACTTCATCACCGCCAGCGATGGCGAGCGGGCGCCTCTCGCTCACCGCGCGGGCGAAGTGCTCCAGCTCGGCGCGCTCGGTGCTGACGGCGTCGAAGCGCATCACCTGCGGCTGGTGATGCACCATCAGGTTCTGCGGGTCCACGAAGCAGGTCTTCATCTGCCACGTCGTCAGGTGCTCGACGTCGCCGACCTCCACCCAGCCTTTCGACCCGAACACCTGCATGCGCCAGGTTTCCGCGGTGGCGATGAAAGTGCCCAGGTAGCCGGTCGCGCCGCCCTTGAAGCGGAACAGCATCGAGGTCGTGTCGTCTATGCCGTAGTTGAGCACGCGGCGCGCGCTCTGCGCGTGCACCGACTCGATGCGCCCGGCGAGATAGAGAAAGGCGTCCACCACGTGCACGCCGCGCCCGGTCATGCCGCCCGCCGGGCCTTCCTCGCGCTCCTGGCGCCAGTGGTCCTTCGGAAAGCGGTAGGCGCTGGGCCCGCAGAAGTTGCCCTCCACGTGGAGCAGCTTGCCGAGCCGCCCGTCCTCCAGCATGCGCTTGATTTCCTGCAGCGCCGGCTGGAAGCGCCAGTTGTAGCCGACGCCGAGCGTGACGCCGGCTTTCGCGCAGGCGCGCAGCGCCGCCGCCGCGCTCTTCGCCGTCAGCGCGAACGGCTTCTCGGTGAAGACGTGCTTGCGCGCTTTCGCGGCGGCGACAATCTGCCCGGAATGGCGGGTGTGCGGCGTGGCGAGCACCACGGCCTGGATCCCGGGGTCGGCGAGCACCTTCTCGTACGAGTCGTAGAGCGGGAA
>CAYYZZ010000437.1:0-2243 GCA_964476235.1 uncultured Streptomycetaceae bacterium
GTGGACGCGCTGGTGGTCTACGGCAATTCCGGCATCGCGCGCCACAACCACGCGGACATCCACTACCTGTCCGGCTTCCTCGGCAACCGCAATAACTACCTGGCGATGACGAGGACGGGCGAACCGGTGCTCTTCGTGCAGTCCCACAACCACGTCCCCAACGCGCGCGAAGCGTCGTCCATCCGGGTCGAGCGCGGCGGCTTGAGTTCCGCGGTCACGGTTGCACACCATCTCATCAAGGCGGGCGTGCGCAAGTGCGCGATCGGCTACGTGGGCGAGGTCCCGGTGCAGAGCTACTTCACCTGGCAACGCGAGCTCCCCGGCTGCGATTTCAAGGACGTCACGCTGGCATTCCAGCGGCTGCGTCTCGTCAAGAGCGCCGAGGAAATCGAGTGGCTGCGCAAGGGCGCGCTGCTCACGGATGCCGCGCTGGACAACCTGATCGCGAACGTGAAGCCGGGAATGCGCGAGTACGAACTCGGCGCCCTGATCGAGTCGGCCGGGCTCGCCCAGGGCGGCCTGCCCCACCTCTACTACCTGTCGTCCGGGCCGCAGGAGGGTCGCGGCGTGTGCGTGCCGCGGCAGAACCTCTCGCACCGGATGCTGCAGAAGGGCGATGTCATCAACACCGAGATCAGCATCAGCTATTGGGGCTACTCGGGCCAGGCGCACCGGCCGATCTTTCTCCAGGTGCAGCCGAGCAGACTCTACCGGCAACTCTGGGACACCGCGCTCGAGTCCTACCAGCGCTGCCTGCGGTGCCTGAAACCCGGGGCGACGAGCGAGGACGTGCTCGACGCGGCCGACGTGATCGCCGAGCGCGGCTTCACCATCAACGACGGCTTCCTCCATGGCTTCGGCATCGGCCTGCTGCCGCCCAGCATCGGCACGCGCCAGGCGAAGCGCGGCGTGCCGAAGACGCCGTTCCGCTTCGAGGAGAACATGTGCGTGGTGGTGCAGCCCAACGTGGTCACCCACGACGAGCACGCCGGCGTGCAGCTCGGCAACCTGGTGCGCATCACCCGGGACGGGGTGGAGTGTTTGCACCGGCTGCCGCTCCAATACTTCGTAACAGCGTGAATCGTGATTCGTGAGTCGTGATTCGACCCTTCGCCCTGGCTCGTTATACCCTCGGCTTTGCGTTCGCCGGCCGCTGGGCTAGACTTACTCCAGAGCATTCAAGACCGCCGGCCTCGGGCCGGTATAACTATCGGAGGAGCATCCCCATGAGAATCCTGGCAGCAGGTTTTGCGCTGGCTTGCGCACTTTTCCCCGCAACAGTCCTTGGGCAAGCCTATCCCGCCAAGGCGATCCGGGTGGTGGTGCCGTTCCCGCCTGGCGGAACCTCCGACATCATCGGACGCACGCTCGGGCAGAAGCTGTCCGAGGCGTGGGGACAGCCGGTGATCATGGACAATCGCGCGGGCGTCGCCGGCAGCATCGGCGCGGCGAACGCGGCGAAATCGCCGCCCGACGGCTACACGCTGCTGGTCGGCAACGTCGGGCCGGTAGCCATCAATAACAGCATCTACAAGTCGACCGGCTACGACCCGCTCAAGGACTTCGCGCCGATCACGCTCGCTGTGACGGCGCCGCAGATCGTCGTGGTCCACCCCTCCGTTCCCGCCAGGACGTTCAGGGAGTTCGCTGCGCTGGTCAAGCGCAACCAGGGCAAGATCAATTATGGCTCGAGCGGGCCGGGGAGCATCTCGCATCTCTCCGCGGAACTCTATAAGCGCATGACCAAGACGGACATGCTGCACGTGCCGTTCAAGGGCTCGGCGCTGATCACGATCGCGCTGCTCTCAGGCGAGGTGGATGTGGTGTTCTCCGACATGGCGGTGGTGCTGCCGCACGTCCAGGCCGGCAAGCTGCGGGCGCTGGCGGTGACCGGGCCCAAGCCGACCCCGCTGGTCCCGGGCGTGCCGAGCGTCGCGGAATCCGGGGTGCCGGGCTTCAACATGACCAGCTGGTGGGGCATGCTCGCGCCTGCCGGAACGCCGCAGCCCATCGTGACGCGGCTCAACACGGAACTCGGGCGCATATTGCGGCTTGCCGATGTTCGAAAGACCTTTGCCACCCTTGGCGTGGACGCCGCGACCAGCACGCCCGAGGAGTTCGGCGGCTTCATCAAGACGGAAGTCGCGAAGTACACCAAGCTGATCAACGAGCTCGGGATTGAAAAGCAATGATGAACGATGAGTGATGAATGATGAATTAACCGTCACAAAACCACCAAACAA
>CAYYZZ010000438.1:0-2215 GCA_964476235.1 uncultured Streptomycetaceae bacterium
GCCGTCGTTGCGGGCGGCGCGCGGTGAGCGCCGGCGGTCAGCCGCAGCAGGCGAGCGCGGGCGGGCAGCCGCGCCCGACGCTCACCGTATTCGATGCGGTGTCGATGATCGTCGGCATCGTCATCGGCGTGGGCATCTTCAAGGCGCCGGCGATCGTGGCCGGCAACGTCTCGGGCGAGACCGCCTTCATTGCCTTGTGGATCATCGGGGGAGTCATCTCCCTCATCGGCGCCCTGTGTTACGCCGAGCTCGGCAGCTCGCATCCCAACGCCGGCGGCGAGTACTACTTCCTGTCGCGCGCCTACGGCGACTGGCTCGGTTTTCTTTTTGCCTGGGCGCGCATGACCGTGATCCAGACCGGCGCGATCGCCGCGATCGCGTTCGTGTTCGGCGATTACGCCACCACGCTGCTGCCGCTGGGGAGCAAGAGTGCCGCGATCTACGCCGGCCTGGCGGTGGTCGCGATCACCGCGCTCAACGTTGCGGGCACCAGCCAGAGCAAGTGGGTGCAGAACGTGCTCACGACGTCGCTCGCGTTGGTGGTGCTCGCGGTGGTGGTTAGCGGATTGACCGCCGCTCCGGCCGCCGTCCCGGCCGCCGCGGCCCCTGCGCAGACCGGGCCGTGGTTCTCGGGGCTCGCGCTGATCTTCGTGCTGCTCACCTACGGCGGCTGGAACGAGGCGGCTTACCTCACCGCCGAAATGCGCGATACGCGCCGCAACATCGTGCGTGCGCTGGTGATCGGTATCGTGGTGATCACCGTGCTCTACCTGCTGCTCAATCTCGCCTACCTCAACGCGCTGGGGCTCGAAGGCATACGGTCGTCCAAGGCGGTGGCATCCGACCTGATGAGGGCCACCTGGGGCGAGGGCGGCGCCTGGCTGCTCGGCATCGTGGTGGTATCGGCCGCGCTCTCGACGCTCAACGCGACGGTTTTCACCGGCGCGCGCACCAACTACGCGCTGGGCCGTGATTTCATCATTTTCCGCGCGCTCGGGCGCTGGAACGAGAAATCCTCCGCCCCGGTCAATGCGCTGCTGGTGCAGGGCGCAATCTCGATCGCGCTGGTGGGGCTCGCTTCCCTGACCGCCGACGGCTTCCAGACCATGGTGGCCTACACCGCGCCGGCGTTCTGGCTGTTCTTCCTGTTGACCGGTATTTCGCTGTTTCTGCTGCGGCGGCAGACGCCGGTCAACGCCAACCCGTTCCGGGTGCCGTTTTACCCGGTAACGCCGGCGTTGTTCTGCGCGGCCTGCGCCTGGATGCTGTACTCGAGCTTCAACTACGCGATGAGCCTCGATCCCGGCTCGATCGGCGCGATGGTGGGCATCGCGATGCTCGCCTCCGGCGTGCCGGTGCTGATGTGGGCCAAGCGGAGAGCGGCCGCTGATGCGAGCTAGTGCCGTTCCAACTTGTTGTGCCTATCGACAATGAACTCTGCAGGCCGTATATCAAGCATCGTTAGGACCCCTGCACTTAGCGAGAGATAGTTGGAACGGCACTAGGCGGAGAGCAGCTCAGATCCTCTAACACGATAAAACGCGGCGCGTGTTTCATCGTGTTAGAGGATCTTGGCCTGGGCTGGATTGATCCCGACGCGCACCGCCGCGCCCGGCGCGAAGCCGGCTTCTCCCATGTAGTGGGGCTGGTCGATGACCAGTTCCGCTGCGCCTGCCCTGACGCTGTAGCGCACGAACTCGCCGAGGAATTCCCGCTCGGTCACGCGCCCGTCCAGCCAGATGCGCGCGCCATCGGCCGCGCCGCCTGGCGCGGCGATCTGCAGGGCGTGGGGCCGGATCGCGATGTCCGCGGGACCGGCGCTCGCCGCGCCGGCATCCAGCGCGATATCGCCGAAGGCTTCGCTCCGGAACACGAGCCTGCCCCCGGCCTGCACCAGCGTCCCGCGCAGCAGGTTGATGGTGCCCACGAAGGTCGCGATGAAGCGGTTCGCCGGGGCGTCGTAGAGCTCCACCGGCGTGCCGACCTGCTGGATCACGCCCTGGTCGAGCACCGCGACGCGGTCCGAGATCGAGAGCGCCTCCTCCTGGTCGTGGGTGACGAAGATCGTGGTGATGCCGAGCTTCCTCTGCAGCGCGAGCAGTTCCACGCGCATGTGGATGCGCAGCTTGGCATCGAGGTTGGAGAGCGGCTCGTCGAGCAGCAGCACCTTGGGCTCGACGGCGATGGTGCGGGCAAGCGCAACGCGCTGCTGCTG